>CAYNMY010000279.1:0-4092 GCA_964398275.1 uncultured Armatimonadia bacterium
GGCCACCGCGTGGCCGGGCCTTTGCTGGGGGTTGGTCGTGGTCGGGGGGGGGGCGGGGGCGGGGGGGGTCTCTGAGTATGGCGATGTCACCCTATGGGCCCAGTCGCCGCTGGTGAAGGTATTCCGCGACTCAACGCCACCGGACGATGACCGGGCCTGCGCCGTCTATGCCGCGCGGGGCGAGCGGGAAGCGGTGCAGCTGGTCATCACGCCGAAGCGCCAGTTTCAGGGCGTGAGCGTAGTGGCTTCGGCGCTGACGGGGCCGGGGACTATCGCCGCCGAGAATGTGCAGGTGCTGTGGGTTGCCTACGTGCCGGTGACCACCCCATCCGGTCCGTTTGGGACTGCCGGGTGGCATCCCGATCCGCTGCCCGAACGCAGTCCCGGTACCCTCGAGCGGGGTGTCAATCAGCCGGTGTGGATTACCGTGCACGTGCCGTGGACGTGCCGCTAACGGTATACGTGTGGGACTTCGAACTCCCCGCGACCCGCGATCTGATTGTCACGACCGACTGCCGGGTGAGCGCCCTGCGCGACTACGGCGAGGGCGATACGGAGTCATTCCGGCGCTACCTGCTCAACATGGTCGAACACGGGGTCAATGCGACCGGGACGATTCGGCCGCCGGTACGGATAGGACAGCACGGTGCGGTCGAGATTGACTACAAGGAAATGGACGACTACGTGGAACACTGTCGCAGCATCGGCCTCGTGCATCTGCCCGTCCCCATTTTCTGGGTCAGCCACGGCCAGGACCACCGCTGGCCCGCAGATGCAGCCTGGACGGTCTACGATGTGGCCACGCGCCGAGCGGTGCGGCTGGGGCTGTTCGAGGGTGATGAGCTTAACCCGCAGTCTGCAGCGATATTCACCAGCTACCTGCAGCAAATGGTGGCCCACTTCCAGCAGAAGGGATGGTACGAGACGACCTGGGTGCAGTACGTTGACGAGCCTGACCTGCGCGATCCGGTGACGGTGGACCGCGTCCGCCAGATAGCCCAACTCATCCGGCGGATTGCGCCCGACTTGCCAATAATGCAGACGCGCCCGCCATGGCCGGGACTGTTTGACTCGGCGGATATCTGGATGAGCCACGCTGGCCTGTGGAAGACCTCGCAGGAGATGATCGCTGCCGCCCGTGCGGCGGGTCACGTCATAGGCGTCTACCACAATACCATCCCCATGATTGACTACACGCCGATGCGCACGCGGACCTTCCCGTGGGGGCTGTGGACGCAGGATGTGGACCTAGTGGGCTCGTGGTGGACACTCACCAACTGGCGCGATAATCCGTGGGAGAACCCGCAGGTCGGACCCGGGCGCAACGGCGACGGCATCCTGCTCTACCCGCCGCGCGATCAGCAGGAGCATGGGCCAACTACCAGCGTCCGCTGGGAGACGTACCGCGATGGGCTGGAGGACTACGATTATCTGACTGTACTCGAGCAATTGGCGGCGCAGCGCCCTGGCCTAGCCGGCTCGCAAGAGCTTCTGCGCGAAGCCCGCACAGTAATGCCCACGTTCCCGGCGGTACGCGGCTCGCTCGACGAACCGTACTGGACTGACGCCCCGCAGCTCGAGGACCTGCGCGTGCGGATCGCAGAGCAGATCGTGCGGCTACAAGCGGTGCGCTAGGCCGGGCGATTCGGGGGCAAGGTCACGACGGTATTTGCCACACCAGGCAAAGCTCCGGACCACGACCCAGCGGCGGGGAAGAGTTGGAACCAGACGGCGTTGTCGCTATTGGCGATGGACTGCAAACTGGTGATGCCGATCACACTTTGATCGGGCTGCCCGACAAAGGACAGTTGTTGGTTGACTTTGATACCGCCGTTCGCGTGTCAACTCCCGCAGAGACAGACGAGTCCGTTGGATCGTCCCTGCAACTGCTGAATGGACAAATATGGGTTTGGAGCCCGGGAGACGGTGATCCGATCCAGGTGAAGACCCCACAGGGGACCGCTTGGGTACGCCGCGGCGAAGCAGTGGTATCTGTGCTCCGCAGCCGGGCTGTCTCAGGAGGACGAGTCAGTGGACCGACCGAGGTGACGGCGCTGCGCGGGGAAGTCAATCTCCTTGGCCCCGGTGTCCACCTGGTAGAGATTCCGGCTGGCCATTCCTTGCGAATCCAGTCGCGTGCAGATGAGCTTCTGCCGCAAGAGAGGCCATTGTTCGAGCAATTGCGTGTTTGTAGTGTGTGGAACCGCCGCTATGTATTATACTAGATGGCCTATCTGTCCCGTGCTGACCTCTTTGCACAGTTAGATGCTCCGCGGGTGCCGTTGGGATTGAAGTTCTCCGCAAATTTCCCAGGAAACAGTCCAGAATAACCGAACCAAAACCGGCCTGCCAACGACTATGCTTTGTTGGAGGTAGTAACCGGCTGTCGAGGGGAGCACAAAGCCAATGAAACTGAAGGTTATCCTCACCATCGCTGCCATGGCGGTGTCCGTTCTCGTGACCGTGGGTGTGTGTCTGGCCTCTGACCCGCCAATCGACATCGATTTTCCGGAAAAGAGAAATCAGCTGTCCGGGACCGTCGAAGTTGGCGCGATAGTCAAGCCGGGGGTCGAGGTAAAGGTGGTGGAGTTCTTCTGCGACGGCAGCTCAATCGGAAGCGATGACACCGACGCCGTACAGCATCATGTGGGACACCACCACGGTCGCGGACGGCAAGCACAAGGTCCATGCGGATGGCACAACCCCGGATGGGGAGAAGCTGAGGTCACTACCTGTTGTTGTCTACGTGGACAACAAGCAAGACGAAGGCAAGGCCCAGTCTGACTCTTAGCACCATCTGGCCAGCTGTGCAACGAGTGCAATGAGAAGAGGCGGCTGCTATCTGCCGAGCGTCACAGAAGCGGCGAGGTATTGTCTTAAGTCGGCCCGCATAGTCTGCCTGGAGAAAGAGCATGGTAGGCCCTCCTCGCGCTGTGAGCCGGCAGGCCAGCACGACTAACGCCTCGCCGAAATGGCTCTCTGCTGGGATTTCCCCACATGCTTTGTTGCTATGCTTAGCATTCTCTGTTTCCTGCACTAATTCCTCGTGCTGCGGATCATATAGCTAACTAAACCCGGGATTAGAAGAGGTCTGAGGAAGATTCTGCCCCGAATTGAACAAGTAGGACAGCTCTGGGGCGATAGCAGACGCAGTCCCGCCTGGGCGTAAGCAAAACCACCTGTCCTTCGCCGTCTTAGGTCACGGTCACCCGGCGCCAGGCGCTAAGGCCCAGATTCGTTCCAGAATCTGCTCGAAGAGCTCCTTGGATACCGCCACTTCCGCCATCTGGAAGATTACTTGTCGGGCGTGGTGAACGACCTTGGCCCCGATCTTGATCAACTTAACCTGGATGCTACGCAACGACCAGTGGCGTACGCTCTCCGGTAACACCAAGCGCCGCAGGAAGTTGCCCAGGTTGTAGGCCAACACAAACAGGGCTAGAAGCTGTTTCAAAACCTATGGTTGTGGAGTTTATGGGTCTAGACTTTTACATTATTATGTGTAATAATAAGGGGCCAGAGGTGATTGCCGATGGCCCGGAAACGACCTTTGTTGACGGACGAGCAATGGGCGAAGATCGAACCGCTGTTGCCCAAAACCGCGTCCGGTCCTAAGGGCGGACGCCCGTGCTGTGCCAACCGCAAGGTTCTCGAAGCCATCCTGTGGATATTGCGAACTGGCGCTCGCGGGCAGGACCTGCCGGAGGAGTATCCCAGCCCCAGCACCTGTTGGCGACGTCTCCAGCAGTGGGAGCAAGCAGGGCTATGGCTGGAGATTTGGCGCGCTTTTCTGACGGAGCTGGATGAGCAAGGCCACCTGGACTGGAGCGAGAGCTTTGCCGATGGTAGCTTTGCTTCTGCCAAAAAAGGGACAGTGCCGTGGGGCCTACAGGGCGGGGCAAAGGCCCGAAGTGGATGGTGGTGGTCGACGACCAGAGTATTCCTATGGGAAAGCACCTGGCTTCGGCCTCGCCCCACGAAAGCAAGCTCATCGAAACGACGCTCGAGAACAGCTTCGCGCCCCACAAAGTCCAGCGACTGATTTACGACAAAGCCGCCGACAGCAATGCCTTGCGCCAGCGTTTGGCAGAC
>CAYNMY010000280.1:0-4075 GCA_964398275.1 uncultured Armatimonadia bacterium
GATCGTCTCTCCCGCTCGTTGCGAGATCTTATCGAAATCGTCGGCCAAATCGACGATACCGGCGCTGGTTTCAAATCACTTGGAGAGGATATCGACACGACGACGCCAGCCGGTCGGCTGGTCTTTCACGTGTTCGGATCGATCGCTGAATTTGAACGGGCGCGGATCGCTGAGCGCACGAGGGAAGGGCTGAGTGCAGCTCGCAAGCGCGGCCGCGTAGGCGGTCGACCCAAGGCGCTGAGCGAGAAGCAGCTCAAAGAAGTCGTGCGTATGCGCGACCAAGAGAAGCGGCCACTGCGAGAGATCGCAGGGTTGTTCGGAGTGAGCGCTATGATGAGAACGCCGGTGGAATAATCCCTCACTGAAGCGGCCGTATATTACGGTTGCGCCGGAGACAAAGTCCGGCAGCAGATAGCCCTTTGCGGATATGCAGGGGGCGGGGATGAAGGTCGTGGAGCTTTACGGACGGGTTCGTTATGCGGTGCGGATTGAGGGACTAAGCGAGCGCGCTGCGGCGCGTCGTTTCGGGATTGATCCTCGGACTGTTCACAAGATGATGATGTTCCCGGTACCGCCGGGGTATCGGCGCAAGAATCCTCCGGCGCGCCCGAAGCTGGATGGGTTTGTCGGCCACATCGATAAGATACTTGAGGATGACAAGCCGCACCCGAAGAAGCAGCGTCATACGTCGAAGCGGATCTTCGAGCGCCTTCGCGATGAGCACGACTTTACCGGCGGCCTGACGATCGTGAAGGATTATGTCTTTGCGGCCCGTCAGCGTCAGCGCGAGATGTTCGTGCCGCTGGTGCATCCTCCAGGTCACGCCCAGGTCGACTTCGGTGAGGCGCTGGGCATCATCGGTGGCGTCGAGTGCAAGATCCACTTCTTTGCTTTTGACCTTCCACACTCGGACGCCTGCTTTGTTGCCGGCTATCCGGGTGAGACGACGGAAGCCTTCTGCGACGGCCATGTTCGGGCGTTTGCCTTCTTCGGCGGCGTGCCGGTATCGATCCTGTACGACAACACCAAGATCGCGGTGGCCCGTATCCTTGGGGATGGCAAGCGGCAGCGGACACGGGTGTTCAGCGAACTGGTCTCCCATTATCTGTTCAAAGATCGGTTTGGCCGACCTGGTAAAGGCAACGACAAGGGCAAGGTCGAGGGTCTGGTCGGCTATGCCCGGCGCAACTTCATGGTGCCACTCCCCCGGTTTGAGAGCTTTGCGGCGCTCAATGTCTGGCTGGAAGCGCAGTGCCGGCGTCGGCTGCAGGACAGGCTGCGTGGTCACACAGAGACAATCGGCGAGCGGCTGGCGCAGGATCTTGCTTCTTTCCAAGATCTACCGGCCGTCGCCTACGATGCTTGCGACAGGCGGGCCGCCCGTGTGAGTTCGCTGTCGCTGGTTCGCTACCGCGGCAATGACTACTCCGTGCCGACAGCCTACGGACACCAGGAGGTTCTGGTGCGGGGATATATCGACACGGTGGTAATCGCCTGCGGGGCCGAGGTGATTGCTCGCCATCGTCGGTCTTATGAGAAGGAAGACTTCGTCTTCGACCCGCTGCACTACCTGGCCCTTCTTGAGCAAAAGACTAATGCCCTGGACCAGGCCGCCCCATTGGTCGGCTGGGAACTGCCGGATAGCTTTGCGACATTGCGGCGCCTATTTGAGGCTCGGATGGGTAAGCAGGGCAAACGCGAGTTTGTTCAGGTGCTGCGCTTGATGGAGAGCTTCTCGCTCGAAGATGTCGATGCCGGCATTAATGCGGCGCTGGAGCGCGGCACCATTGGCTTCGATGCGGTCAAGCATCTTGTCCTGTGTCGGATCGAGCGCCGGCCGCCACGGCTCGACATGACCGTCTATCCCTATCTGCCCAAGGCCCATGTCGCGGCGACCTCGCCGGCGGCCTATATGAGCCTGCTGGCTGGTGGCCGCTCATGAATGACACGCCTCAGCTGCTGCTTGCCCATCACCTCAAGGCCCTGAAGCTGCCGACGTTCCTGCGCGACTATGACAAAGTCGCCAAGCAATGCGCCGCCGAGGGGATCGATCATGTCCGTTATCTCCTGCGCCTTGCCGAGCTCGAACTGATCGATCGGGAACGGCGCATGGTCGAGCGGCGGATCAAGGCGGCCCGCTTCTCGACGGTCAAAAGCCTCGATAGCTTCGACTTCAAAGTCATCCCGTCGCTGAACAAGATGCTGGTTCTGGAACTGGCCCGCTGTGACTACATCACCCGCTATGAGAACATCATCGCTGTCGGCAACTCAGGAACCGGCAAGACACATATTGCCCTGGGGCTTGGATTGGCGGCCTGCCAGAAAGGCCTGACCGTCGGCTTCATCACTGCATCAGCCCTGGTCCATGAGCTTATGGAAGCCCGCGACGAGAAGCACCTTCTGCGCCTGCAAAAGCAACTGGCCAAGTACCGGCTACTCATCATCGACGAACTGGGATACGTGCCGTTGTCGCCAACGGGCGCCGAACTCCTCTTCGAGGTGTTCTCCCAACGCTATGAACGCGGATCGACCATCGTCACGTCAAACCTGCCGTTCGACGAATGGACCAGCGTCTTCGGTTCAGAACGCCTGACAGGTGCGCTCCTCGACCGGCTCACGCATCACGTCCACATTCTGGAGATGAATGGCGAAAGCTTCCGCCTCGCAAAGTCGCGCAAGGCAAAGCCTAGCCCGCCATCAGCAGAAGACACATGAGCACCCAACAAATACGGCCTCCACGGTAGCTAAAAGGCCCCAATCGGGGCCGTACTTATGACGTCACTGATGCATTTTTGTTCCGGCCAACTGATGTAGTTTTGATCCGGCGTTGACACAGGGCTCGAACTCTCGCCCAGATCGCGTTTCTATCCCTTTGAAAACCCGCGCCAATTGGGAATGCTAAAAGGCGAGAGACCGCGCTGCACACGGTTGACACGAGTCGGCCGACCGCTGGACGAGAGACTCCTCCCAAAGTTTGAAGCCATGGAAACCGAGGATTTGTGCACTGTTTTGCCCCTTTTCGACTGGACTTTCCTGCCAACCAGAGCGTGAATGCCTGAGACCCCGGCGGCGATTTTCCAGCGTGCTGCCTCGGCGAAGCCTGGCCGGTTCCGGGCTCCGGGTGGTGGGAGCGCCAGAGGCGTCACAGCACCGGAGGATCGGCATGGCCGAGACCGTTGACATCGTAGAATCGAAAAAGGAGCAGGAGGCCAGCAGCCTCCCGACGACTTCATCGCAGACAGGGCTGTGCGAGCGGCTGATGGCGCTGGAAAGGCTCAAAACCGGCGAACTCCGTGCCGAGTGGCGTCGGCGCTACCGGAGCCAGGCGCCGCGCCTCAGCCGCGATCTTCTCATCCGTGGCATCGCTCATCGCCTGCAGGAACTTACGCTTGGCGGAATGAGCAAGGCAACCCTCCGGAAGCTGGCTGCGTTCGCCAAAGAACTTGAAGCAAGCGGAAGCCTGACGGCTGCCTCCGGCCCGCAGTTGAGGCCGGGCGCGCGTCTGGTGCGGGAATGGCGCGGGCACACGCACATCGTCGCCGTACGGGACGATGGCTTCGAGTACGCCGGCACGGTGTATCCTTCGTTGACAAAGATCGCGGAGGCGATCACCGGGGCACACTGGTCCGGGCCACGCTTCTTTGGTCTCAACGACATGAGGGTCGCGGCAAAACCACCCGATGATGACACTTCAGGCCGCCGCTCACCCATCACGTCGGATGATACCGCGGGAGGCCCACATGGCTAAGCACCAGCCCGATGGTTTCAGATCTGGCCGCGCCAAACTTCGATGCGCGATCTATACGCGGAAATCGAGCGAGGAGGGGTTGGAGCAGGATTTCAACTCGCTCGACGCCCAGCGCGAGGCCTGTGAGGCGTTCATCGTCAGCCAGAAGCAGGAAGGCTGGACTGCCCTTCCAGCCTTCTACGATGATGGCGGATTCTCCGGTGGGACGCTGGACCGCCCCGACCTGCAACGGCTGCTTGCCGATATAGCCGCCGGTAAGATCGACATCGTGGTCGTTTACAAGATCGACCGCCTGACCCGTTCCCTGCTCGACTTCGCCAGGATCGT
>CAYNMY010000281.1:0-4066 GCA_964398275.1 uncultured Armatimonadia bacterium
TCTGCATCTCCCGCACGAGGATCTTGAAGGATTCCGGTATGCCCGGATCGCTGATATTCTCGTCCTTAACAATGGCCTCATAGGTCTGCACCCGCCCCTGGACGTCGTCAGACTTCACCGTCAACATCTCCTGGAGAGTATGCGCAGCTCCATAAGCCTCCAGCGCCCAGACCTCCATCTCGCCGAACCGCTGGCCGCCCATTTGCGCCTTACCACCCAGCGGCTGCTGGGTAATCAGCGAGTACGGCCCGGTCGAGCGCGCATGAATCTTGTCTTCAGCCAGGTGGTGCAGCTTGAGGATGTACATGTATCCCACCGCAATGGGCTGGTTGAACGCTTCCCCGGTCCGCCCGTCGTAGAGCACCGAGCGGCCCGTCTCCGGGTCGAACTCAACCCGATGCCACGCCCGCTCGGTCGCTACGTCCGCAATGAACTGCCCCACCTCCGGGCCCTCCGCTGCTTCCCACTGCTTCGGGTCCAGCGCCAGCCAGTTGGCCAGCACCGTCAGTTCCTCCTTGTCATGTTCATTGAGTTCCCGGGCGACCTCCGCCTGTAGTTCTGCCACGCTCTCGGACGCAAAACCGGTCAGATCAATGATCGGCTCAAACCGATTGAGCTCGGTCTGGGCGTAGGCATACATCGTCTCGTAGCGCAGCTTGTGCTGGACGGCCACCATGCCCTGCCTGATCTCGTCGGCTGAATATCCATCAAAGACCGGGCAGACGAAGTTCCGTTCCAGATGGTGGGCGACATAGCCCAGGTGGGTTTCCAGAATCTGTCCGATGTTCATTCGCGACGGTACGCTAAGCGGGTTCAGACAGATATCCACCGGCGTACCATCGGCCAGATAGGGCATATCCTCGACCGGCATGATCTTCGAGATTACACCCTTATTGCCGTGGCGGCCAGTCAGCTTGTCGCCGACCATAACTTTGCGGCGCTGCGCCACGAATACCTGCACCATCTGGTTAACGCCGGGATTCAGTTGGTCGGCCGCCATTTTCTTGAGCTCGCCGCCGCAGTGCTTGCATACCAGCCGGTCCGGCTTCATCCCGTAGGCAAACTCCGCCTCACACTCCTTATTCTTACACTTGTAGCGATAGCGCGAGAACACGCGGATGTCAATGACGATCCCGCCCTCACCGTGGGGCACGCGCAGGGAGACATCCCGCATCTCTTCGGCCTTCTTGCCGAAGATCGCGATGACCAATTTCTCCTCCGCCGTTAGCTCCGACTGCCCTTTCGGCGCCACCTTGCCTACGATAATATCCCCGGCCCGAATCTGCGCCCCAACCCGCACCACCCCGTCGTCGTCCAGATCTTTGAGCGCCTCATCGCCGACGTTGGGGATATCCCGGGTAATCTCCTCCGAGCCCAGCTTCGTATCACGGCCCTCGCACTCATACCGTTCAATATGTACTGAGGTCAGCTCGTCATCGAGCACGAGCCGCTCGCTGATCATAATGGCGTCCTCGTAGTTGTAGCCCTCAAACGGCATAAACGCCACCAACAGATTCCTACCTAACGCCAGTACACCCTGGTCAGTGCAAGAACCATCCGCCAGGACCTGCCCTCGCTTGATCTTATCGCCTTCAGCGACCAGCACGTGCTGATTGATACAAGTGCCCATATTCGTCCGCACAAACCTCTTCAGCGGAATCTGCTCTTCGCCGCCCTCCGCGTATTCAAGCTGAATGTGCTCACCGTCGAGCCCGGTGACCTCCCCATCTTTCTGGGCAACGAGCATCGCACCTGAGTCGCGGGCCGCGACTGACTCTATGCCGGTGGCAACCAGCGGCACCTGCGTGGCCAGCAAGGGCACTGCCTGGCGCTGCATATTCGAGCCGGCCAGCGCCCGCACCGCATCGTTGTTTTCCAGGAAAGGGATCAATGTGGTGGCTACCGAGAAAATCTGGCAGGCGGAAACATCACGGTAGTCAATCTCCCGGACCCTCACGTGCGGGAAACTCCTCCCGTAGCGGACAGTGATCTCCTCGTGAATGAATCGGCCGTTTTCGTCTACTGGCTCTGAACTGCTCGCGATGTGATACTGTTCCTCCTCGGCCGCGTCGAGGTACTCCACCTGGTTGGTCACGCGACCGTTCTCAACCTTATAATAAGGAGTCTCGATGAAACCGAACTCATTGATCTTGGCATGCAACGCCAAATATCCGATCAGACCGACGTTGGGACCCTCTGGCGTCTCGATTGGGCAAATTCGTCCGTAGTGGGAGTGGTGGACGTCGCGCACTTCCAGTTTCGCGCTCTGCTTGGACAGTCCCCCCGGCCCCAGCGCCGACAGCCGCCGTTTATGAGCCAACTCCGCCAGCGGGTTAATCTGATCCATAAACTGGGAAAGCTGGCCGCTGCCGAAGAAACTGTTGATCGCGGCGGTTACCGGCTTGATACTGATTACCGACGCCGGAACCATTTCGTCGGGCTCCTGACTGGTCATCCGCTCGCGCGCCACCCGCTCCATCCGGAAGAAGCCCGTACGCAACTGCGCCTGGAGCAGTTCCCCCACCGCCCGCACCCGCTTGTTCTGGAGATGGTCAATGTCATCAGCATCGCCCTCGCCCCGCGGCAGGCCCAGCAGGTAGTCCAATATCGTCAGCAGGTCACAGCGGCATAACTGGTGTAGATGCTCGCTAATCTCCGTCCCCAGCTTCTGGTTTATCTTGTAGCGCCCTACCCGACTCAAGTCATAACGCTTTATATCAAAGAAATAGGACTTGATCAGCGACTCAGCGCTTTCGAGCGTCGGCGGATCGCCCGGATGCATCTTACGGTAAACGTCCAGCAGCCCCTCCTCGGCCGAATGGGTATCGTCGTCCTGGATGGTAGCGTGAATTTCATGGGGCACGACCACCACCCGCACCTGCTGCCGACCAGCGCTGTGCAACTTCTTCGCGATACTTTCAGTGATGTACTCATACGGGCTGACCACAGGCTTCCCATCGCTCCCGGTTACCTCTTCGAGCGAGTAGTAGACCTCGTAGGCTTCGATCCCCGGCATCCCGGTCTCTTCGCGCTGAGCGAAGCTCTTGAGCAGCGCCTTGACTTCCACGTAGTGATGCTCGCCGAAATACTCCAGGATATTGGCATCAGTCCCGGTCGGTTCGGTGGGGGTCTGCTCCGGATCTTCGAACCAGTCCAACGCCCGCAGCAGTATCGTCACTGGGAACTTACGCGTCTGTCCGGTCTTCACACTCATAACGCCGCTGCTGGCCGTGCTGATCTCCACCCAGGCGCCCTCGGCCGGAATGATCTGCGCAGCATGCAGTACCTTGCCCGCTGAATCTATGGTATCCCGGAAATAGACCCCTGGCGAACGGGAGAGCTGACTGATCACCACCCGCTCGGCGCCATTGATCAGGAAGGTGCCTTGCGGCGTCATCTTGGGCAGCTCGCCCATGTACAACTCGCTCTCTTTGATCTCGCCGGTCTTCCGGTTGACCAACCGCACCCGGGCATAGATGGGCTGCTCAAAGCTTACATCCGCTTCCCGGCACTCCTCTAGCGTCCGCTTCGGCTCGCCCAGCCAGTAGTCCAGGAATTCCAGTGCCAAGACTCCGGTATAGTCTTCAATCGGGCTGAAGTTGCCGAACAGCGCGGCTAGCCCTTGGTCAATGAACCACTGGTATGACTCGGTCTGGATTTCGATGAGGTTGGGCAGCAGTTCGACGTCTGCGGGGCTTAGCTGCCGAGGCTCAAGCGGAATTACTTGCTCCATAATACGAGAAGACTCCTTGTCGGCCAGTCTCACGTTTGCGGAGGCGGCACACAGCGAAGCATGCACCCCAATAGTGCCTCACGCGAAGCGTCTGATTGCACTGGCAATGGGGTACATACGCAATGGTGGGGGGTTAGAGAACGCCACTTAGGTGTAAGTTGCAGGTGTGCGCTGGGTTGGCCCCCTTGGAAGATATGAGTATACACATTTCAGCGCACTTTGTCAAGGCCTATTTTGCACGTACTTTAGACCGCGCCCATTCCTCGACGCGGCTCACCAACCTCTTGCGCCGTCCCAAAGCGAGATTCCCACATAATATATACCCACTGGAGC
>CAYNMY010000282.1:0-4066 GCA_964398275.1 uncultured Armatimonadia bacterium
TCTCGGATCAACCTACTTCCCGCGCCTTCCCAAGAGCGGATTGCTCTCAGTGGCTAGTTGCGGGTTTCGTCCCCGATCACAGTTGCGGGGCAGTGACGGCTTTGCACCGTCTTCCTGCTATCGGCCCACGAAGGGCCTCAAACGCAAGCGGTCATCTTCAATTGTTGGCTCATTGTAACACACTGCCAGCCGGCTGTCAATGGGCAGTTCTCGACGCTGGTCACCTTGCTTGCACCCCATGGTTGTGGTAGTATGTTGGCGGAGGCGGCTATGAATCCGACAGTGGCTGTTTTGCTAGCCGTGGCGGCGATCGGCATAATCATCGCGGCCCTGGTGGAGGTGAGCAAGTACTTTCGCGGCCAGAGTATCATCTCTGGTCGGCAGCTCGGTCTGCGGGTGGTTATGGCCGTGCTGCTGCTGGCCATAGTCGCGCTTGGTCTGTGGGGGATGGTCTATTTCCAGAGACGCCCCGAGCCCTTTGCAGTGGTGGTGTTCGGGCTTGCGCTGGTGCTGCTGGCGGTGGCGGTGATGGTTTTGGCGGTGGTGGACCTGCGCCAGGTGCGCGCCACGCATCACCGCGCCCGGGCTGAGCTATACCAGCGCCTGGCGGACATGCGCCAGGAGATAGCCGAGATTACCAGGGCCAAGCAGTCCGAAGACGACACCGAACAGCGGCCCGAGAGCCCGTCGTGACCACTGATCCCCGGCGTCTGGGATACATGCGCCAAGCCCTGGAATTGGCGGCTCGGGGCCTGGGCCGGACCTCACCGAATCCCGCCGTCGGTGCGGTCGTGGTCGCAGCGGGCGAAGTCGTTGGCGAGGGTTTTCACCGGGCGGCCGGCCAGCCGCATGCCGAAGTGCTGGCGCTGCGCGAGGCCGGGGAGCGCGCGGCGGGCGCCGACCTTTACGTGAGCCTGGAGCCCTGCTCAACTTCCGGGCGCACGCCGCCGTGTACCGAGGCAATAATCGCTGCCGGAATCACGCGTGTCATATACGCCTGCCGCGATTGCGATCCGAGCAACGCCGGTCGCGCGGACGGAGTGCTCAATGCCGCCGGCATCGAGACTGTCTGTGGTCCACTGGAGCAGGAAGCTCGCGAGCTAAACGAGGCCTACTTCAAGCACAAGGTGACGGGGCGACCCTGCGTTACGGTCAAGCTGGCCTGCACGCTGGACGGCAAGATCGCTACGCGTAGCGGCGAGTCGAAGTGGATAACTGGCGAAAAGGCCCGCGCGTTCGTGCACGTCCTGCGCGACCGCAGCGACGCGGTGATGGTGGGGTATAGGACGGTGCTAGCCGATGACCCGGCGCTGAGCACGCGCCTGGATAAGCCCGATGCCCGGGATGCGCTGCGGGTGGTGGTGGACTCAACTGCGGACACGCCGCCCGGGGCGAAAGGGGGGGCGGCACCGAGCTCTGCGCCCTGTATAAGCGCTGGCGCTGCGCGGGAGATGGACAGGGACTATGCGGGGGAGCGGGCGGGGGAACTCGAGGAGGCCGGCGCCGAGCTTCTGGAACTGCCGGAGAGGCGCGAAAGGCCCGGCGGGATGGACTTACGAAAACTGAGGGGTCAACTTGGCGCTCGCGACATTATGTCCGTCCTGGGCGAGGGCGGCAGCCGGCTGGTCGGTGGGCTGCTGCGGCAGAATCTCGTGGACAAGTTCCTGCTGTTCTATGCGCCGAAGATCATCGGCGATCAGAACGCGATTAGCGCTGTCATCGGACTCGACATCGAAAACATGTCCGGGGCTCGCACCGTCCGGATCGAGCGGGTTGAGCAAATCGGAGAGGACATACTGGTGACGGCGTACCCATGTTCACCGGATTGATTGAAGAAACTGGGCGAGTGGTTCGCGTGGTGGCGGCGGGCGGCGGCCTTGACCTGATGGTCGAGGCGCCTGCCCTCGGCCCCCAGTGCGCGCTGGGCGACAGCGTCGCCATCAACGGGATCTGCCTGACGGTCGAGGAGATATCCGGCAGCAACCTGAAGTTCCACGTCGGCACCGAAACTGTTGCGCGTAGCACCGTGGCCCAGTGGCAGCCCGGCAGGCGCGTTAACCTGGAACGGGCGCTGGCGGCAGGCCAGCGCATGGGCGGGCACTTTGTCCAGGGGCATGTGGACTGCGTCGGCACGCTCGTGAATCGAGGACCGGCGGGGGAGACGATATACTTCACCTTCTCGCTGCCTGCCGAAATCCGGCCGTTCGTGGCCGAGAAGGGCAGTATCGCGGTTGACGGGATAAGCCTGACTGTCACAGAGGTCAGCGAGGAAAGCTTCGTCGTCGCCATCATCCCGTACACACTGGAGCACACCAACCTCGCCGCGCTTGCTCCTGGGGCCAGCGTCAATATCGAGGTTGATATTATCGCCAAATACGTCTACAATGTCCTGCACCAGCAGGGCACGGCACCTACCGGACGGATTACCGAAGAATTCCTGGCCGAACACGGTTTTGGCTAGGCGTGGGCCAATGATTGATATTGAACAAGCAATCGAGCAGGTAAGAGATGCACAGTTGCTCATCGTGGTGGACCAGGCCGACGACCACGGTACCGGTGACCTGGTGGTGGCGGCTGAGTATGCCACGCCCGAGTGGATCAACTTTATGATGCAGCACGCGCGCGGGCTGATGGGTGTGGCCATGACCAGTGAGCGGCTCGAGCAGCTTAATCTGCCGCCGATGGTACCAGGGGCCACCGACAGCGGCCGCACGGCCTTCGCGGTGTCAGTTGACGCCAAGCACGGCGTTGCCACCGGGGATTCCGCCGCCGATCGCGCCACGACGATTCGCGCCCTGATTGATCCGGACACCCGGCCGGTGGACCTGGTCAGGCCCGGGCATATCTTCCCCATACGGGCGGCGGAGGGCGGGGTGCTGCGGCGCACCGGCCATACCGAAGCCGCCGTGGACCTGGCGGTTCTGTCCGGCCTCTATCCCGCCGGAGTTATCAGCACGATCCTCGATGAGCAGGGCCAGGCGGCGGGTATCGAGGAGCTGACGCAGTTCAGTGCGGCCCACGGCATCAGCCTGGTTTCGCTGGTGGACTTGATTGAGTATCGCCGGCGCACCGAGAAGCTTATCGAGAAGCAGGCCGAGGCCGAGTTGCCCAGCGAGTACGGCGATTTCCACCTGGTCATCTACAGCTCACTGCTGGATAACACCGACTATCTGGCGGTAACGAAAGGTGATCTGAAGAACTGCGATCGCCCGCCACTGGTGCGGGTTCACTCCGGCTGCGTGACCGGCGACGTGCTCGGTTCGCTGCGCTGTGACTGTGGCTGGCAGCTAGCGGCGGCTCTCCGCAAAATTGAAGACGAAGGTTGCGGCGTGGTGGTCTATGTCGCCAGCCATGAGGGCCGTGGCATCGGCCTGGCGAACAAGATCAAGGCCTACCACCTCCAGGAGGAAGGCTACGATACGGTGGAGGCGAATGAGGCCTTAGGCTTTCCGGCGGATATGCGTGACTACGGCATCGGGGCGCAAGTGCTGGCCGACCTGGGCATCACCGAGATGCGGCTGATGACCAACAATCCGCAGAAATACGCGGCCATGGAGGGTTACGGCTTGAAGGTAGTCGAGCGCGTGCCGCTGGAGTCCTATCCTACCAAGTACAACAAGAAATATCTCCAGACCAAGAAGGAGAAAATGGGCCACCTGATCAGCTCGACTGAGAAAGACCTGTGAGGTGGCTCGGATAAAGGGGAGCGCACTATGGCCAAGATAATCGAGGGCAACCTGGACGCGACCGGCCTGCGGTTCGGGGTAGTCGTCAGCCGGTACAACAGTTTCATTACCGAGCGGCTGATCGAGGGGGTTATGGACGGCCTGGTCCGGCACGGAGCGGACGAGGACGATACTACCATCGTCTACGTGCCCGGGTCGTTCGAGATACCCATGATGTGTCTGAAAATGGCCCAGTCGGGTCAGTACGACGCCGTCATCGCAGTGGGGGCGGTAATCCGTGGCGCCACCTCCCATTTCGACTTCGTGGCCGCCGAATGCGCCAAGGGCGTCGCCCAGGCCGGTATGCAGACCGGCGTGCCGGTTGTCTTTGGTGTACTCAC
>CAYNMY010000283.1:0-4050 GCA_964398275.1 uncultured Armatimonadia bacterium
ACTGATCCAGAGTCAGCCGTGATACCACTTCACCACCCGGCAGCATGCCCTGATATTATGCCACGCTAGCCAGGGCCTGTCAACTGGTATGGGGTGGTTGGTGCCCAGGATGGCTGCTTGAGACTTGTGCGCGGGCAAAGGAGGTGCCGGCACGGCAGTTGTTCAAACTACTGCCGATGCCCCAACAGCTCACAAGACTTCTTGGCCGGATAGGACCAGTACCATGATTCGGGGAGTGATAGTTGGTTTCGACTCGTCTCATGTCGTGCAGTTCACGCGCCGGCTCAATCATCTGGACATCGAGGAGGAGCAGTGGGTGGAAGGCGCAGAGATTGTTGCCGGCTTCCCGGGGACGTCCAGGATCACTGAACCTGAGCGGGTGGCGGAGTATACCCAGCAACTCGTTGATTACGGAGTCGAGATAGTAGACGCTCCGGAGGATCTCCTGGGCAATATTGATGCGGTTATGATTGAGTTCCAGAGCGGGCACGATCATCTCGCGGCCGCGCGTCCGTTCATCGAGGCGGGCCTGCCGACATACGTGGACAAACCGTTCGCCTGCTCGGTAGCAGATGCCCGGGCGTTGGTGGACCTGGGCGCAGAGCACAACGTCCCGCTGTTTTCGTCTTCCTCGCTACGGTACGGTCTGGAGGTCCAGCAGCTCAAGGCCGATGCAGATAAGGTGGGGGAGGTCGTAGGCGCGACGGCATACAGTCCGGCCAGCTTGCACCCTGAGAACCCGGGGCTGTTTCATTACGGCATCCACGGCGTCGAGACGCTCTATGCGTTGATGGGACCGGGCTGCGACGAGGTCTGGTGTGTCTACGAGGCCGGTGCCGAGGTGATTGTGGGCCGCTGGAATGACGAACGCATCGGCAGCTTTCGGGGCACGCGCGCGGGTGCCCATGCCTATGGCTTCACCGCGTGGTGCGAGAATGAGGTCCGGAGCTCTTCGATTGATGCCTCCTTCATCTATCGTGAGCTGCTCAAGAGGATAATGGGTATGTTTGAGTCGGGCCAGGCGCCGCTGGATATTGAGGAGACCGTGGAAATTGTTGCTTTCATCGAGGCTGCGGCCAGATCCGCCCAGTTCCAGGGCCAGCGGACTCGGCTGTTCGACTGATGCGAGCATCTATCCTGGCGGGAGAGCAGGTTGGTATGACTCATCGCGAGCGTTTCCTGAAGACGTATCGTTTCGGAGAAGTGGATCATGTGCCGGATATGGAATTCGGCTACTGGACTGAGACCCTGCCTCGGTGGCACAAAGAGGGCCTGCCCGAGCAGGTCAATGATAATGGCGTCGCCGATCGGTACTTCGGCTTTGCTCCGTATGCCGGTGTGCCGGTCAACGTTGGCCTGCTGCCGGGCTTCGCAGAGCAAGTTATCGAGGAGACCGATCGCCACCGCGTATACCAGGACCATGAAGGCGTCACCCGTATGGTGATGACCGACGGCAGCTCCACGATACCTCGGTTCCTGGATTGGTCACTCAAGACCCCCGCTGACTGGGAAATGTTCAAGGAACGCCTCAATCCGGCTAATCCCGACCGCTATCCCGATGACTGGGACGAGCTAGCGAAGGAGCTGCATGATTCCTCGCTTCCGGTGCAAGTGAGCGCGGGGAGTCTATTTGGACGGATTCGCGACTGGATGGGCTTTGAGAACATTGCCATAGCGGTCATGGAACAGCCGGAGTGGGTCGAGCAGATGATGGAGGACATCACCCAGTTGTCCTGTAGCGTACTTGAGGAGGCGGCCAGGCACGTGCGGATTGACTGCGCGATGTTCTGGGAAGATATGGCCTTCAAGCAGGGCCCGATGATTTCGCCGAAGCTGTTCCGCGAGCTAATGACGCCGCGCTACAAGCGCATCACCGATGTACTGAAGAAGGGCGGCTGTGATATCAACATCGTGGACTGCGACGGCGATATCACGCTGCTGGTGGAGCACTGGCTGGCCGCTGGGGTCAACTGCATGTTCCCGCTGGAGATCGCCGCCGGTACGGACCCTTTCCAGATGCGGGAGCAATTCGGCCGCGAAGTGCTGCTGATGGGCGGGGTCAACAAGCGGGAGCTAGCCAGGGATAATGCCGCGATTCGCGTGGAGGTTGACCGGGTAGCGAAGCTGGTCGAGCAGGGCGGCTACATTCCGCACGTTGACCACCGCTGCCCGCCTGATGTCAGCTACGAGAATTACCTGTACTATCTGGATTGCAAGCGCAAGGTGCTGGGCATTCCCGATCCGTGGGCGGACGGCCGGCCGGATCCGGAGTCACTATAGTGCACAATGGTCGCGCCCTTATGACTGCTGTGTCGCCATCGCCATGGGGTGAGCTGGCGAGTTGATCCGCGTCTGGCGCGGCTGCAAGATATGCGGTTGTGTCTAGATACGCCCATTTCGACAGGACAGGCGGGACGCCTGTCCTACCCATTGTGCGACGGAAGGGCTCTTGAGCGTAGCTCTATCCTTGCTCCTTGCCCCTCGAGCGGTTCACCACCACGCCGACCTGCCGGTTAGGGATGCTGATCAGCTCCCCGTCGGCGGTACGTAGGCGCGTGGCGCGCAGCGTTATCCGATCAACGATGCCCCCCACATCACCGAGGACTACTTCATCGCCCTCGGCGTAGATGTGGTCGCAGAGCAGGAGGTATCCGCTGAGCGCGTCGCGCAGCGCGGCATTGCCGGCGACCAGTCCAAGCGCGACGAGGGTCAGCCCCAGTGGTAGCAGTTCCGCGCGGGTATTGAGGCCGAAGACCCGCAGTACCATCAGCAGCGCGACAAGATACAACACGGTGCGGACCAGCACCGTAGGGGCGCCCAGGAGTATACGCCGTCGCCGCACGCGCGCGGAAGGATCGGCCCCGACATCGCGTACCAGTACCGGGCCCAGCCGCCGGCGCACCCAGCGATTGATTAGCCACACCAGCAGCTCGAAAACCAGGGCGATGAGTATGGCCCGCACGAGCTGAGTGGTGATGCCCGACATCCAGATCCGGCGGAAGAACGCAAAGAAAGATTCCATCACTCGGCCTCCTCGACTTCGGTTTCTACGGATGTATCCGCAGCCATGATCTGGCTGAGAAGTTCTTCTTCCTGCATGCGACGGCGGATTATACCAGAGCGCCGCAACTGGACTACCAGGGCAATAATGAACAGTATGGCAACCGCGCCCCACAGCCAGTCCCCGAACACATTCGGTCCGCGCCGGCCCAGGTAGAGGCGGTTAATATGGCGCAGCCAATCTGCTTCCAACTGAGCCACCGGCATCTGGTAAGCGCGTACCAGCGCCCGGTCTGCGTCCTTGATATGTCCAAGTTCCGCCAGGAACCCACTTAGACCTGTTTTACCCTCCAGCGAGGTGAGATACTCCACCAGCGTATAGCTCTGCGCGTAGGCGAGCGAGACCTGTTCAAGCTTCCCGGAGAAGGCCGGTTCCAGTTCGTCGAGCGTCAGCAGCCGCCCCTGGGTCGCGGCGCGGGCGAGTAGCTCCTGGTCGCCCATCGGTAGGTCACCGGTTACGTACTTGGCCAGACCCTCGTGCAGCCAGCGTAGCGTGGGCGCTCCGGTTTCGTCGAGCTTGCGCTGGAGCAGGACGTGGACGATTTCGTGCGCGACCAGCGTCCGGATGCGCCGCGGTCCCAGCGCCTTCACCACGATCCGGTATTCGCGGGGAAAAGCTCGGCCCTGGATCCACAGCGGGTTGTTCTCGCCGGTCCGTTCGTTGAATTCCCGGTTGGTGTGGCACAGTTCTATCTCGATACGTCGCTGCAAGGTGACGTTCAGGGCGTGTTGCAGGCGCTGAATTGCCAAAGCGGCTGCTTCTGCGGCAATCGCCGCTTGTTCTTCATCCGCCGGCCAGTAGGCGATGCGGTACTCTTCCGTGCCTCGGGCCTTGCGGGCGGGCTCCTGCGCAGATACGGGGGCAGTGCGTGATTTGGTAGGAGCGACATTCTTGTCGCGATTGAAGAAAGAGGTCCCCTTGTAGGAGGGCCATCTGTGGAGGCCTGCCTGCGCCGGGCCCAATGTGATCGTGACAGGAATGTCGCTCCT
>CAYNMY010000284.1:0-4037 GCA_964398275.1 uncultured Armatimonadia bacterium
GGGCGGACCGCCAGTATGACCCGCCGCCGCACCCTTAGCGGCCGTCCAGGTTATGACAAATCCCAGGGCGAGAGGTGGCGCCGTCCCGATCCAGGACGGCGCTTCGGTGTGAGAACTGTCGCCGTCACGGTTCTTGGGAGGTGCCGGTCATTTGACTGCCAGGCAGCGAACATTAGGGCTGGTAGTGCTGTGCGCTCTCCTAGCCGGGGGAGCCCGCCCGGTGCCCGCATCGGCGGACTGGCCCATGTTCAGCCTTGATCCGGCGCACTGTGCGCTGGCCCCCGGCGTTGGCCCCACAGCTCCAGAGGTTCGCTGGCAGGTACACCTGGGCAGCAGCGTTGACTCCTCCCCGGCGGTGGTCGGCGGGCGGGTATTTGTGGGCACCGCCGACGGCGATGTCTGCGCGGTAGCCGCCGATACAGGCGAGTTGCTGTGGCGCTACGCAACCGGAGGCGCCGTCATTTCCTCACCAGCGGTGGCCGAAGGCCGCGTGCTGGTTGGCTCGGTGGATGGATTTGTGCGGGCCATCGCTGCCGACAGCGGGGAGCTTATCTGGGAGCGACGCACCGGGCGCCCGGTGGTCGCATCCCCGGTTGTGGTCGGCCAGCGGGCTTTGATTGGCAGCATGGACGGCAGTTTCTTCGCATTGGACGCGGCGAACGGCACGATTATCTGGCAGCAGCGTCAACTGAGCGGGATTAGCGCAACTGCAGCGGCCGCGGGAGAAACGGTAGTCTACGGCGACAGCGCAGGGCATGTTTACACGCGGCGCCTGGGCGATGGTACACTCATCTGGGAGGCGCAGGTAGGCGGCTCAGTGGTAGCTGCCCCGGCGATCAGCGCCGACACTGTGGTTGTGCCCTTTATGAGCCCGACCGCGCTGGTACCTCCTAGTGCCGACTATCTGGTCGCTTTTGACCTGGCCACGGGGCAGCGACGGTGGACGCTGCGCGATAAGACCTCAGTTATGGTCTCGCCGGCCATCGCCGACGGAGTCGTCTACTTCGTGACGGTCAGCGGCTACCTGTCGGCTACCAAGTTCGAAGCCGTCCGACTGGCTGATGGCACCAAGCTCTGGGAGCGCAAGTTGCCCACGGTGGCCGACTCCTCCCCGGCGCTGGCGGGCGAGTTCATCTATTTCGGGGTACACGACGGCAGCCTGCACATCCTGCGGCGTGACACCGGCCTCGTGCAGCATAAGCTGCCGCTGGCCTCCAAGCTCTACTCTTCGCCGGCGATTTCAGGGGCATGCATCTACATCGGCGCCAACGACGGGCGGCTTTACTGTCTCGAGTAGCGATTGCTTCCACTGCGTCGTTGTGCTAAACTATACACTCGATCAGGCGCCAATCCATCGCGGCAGTTGCACCCCGGATTCTGACGTCGGTGCCATTATGAATGATAATCGCCCGGGCATTCTGTTAGTGGTGTCTGGCCCTTCCGGCGTGGGGAAGGGCACGATTATTCGGGCCTTGCTGGAGTCACATCCGGATATTGAGCTGTCGGCATCCTGCACCACGCGCGCGCCTCGCAGCGGCGAGCAAGACGGTGTGGACTACCGATTCGTGACCGAGGCGCAATTCGAGAAACTGCGGGCAACCGGCCAGCTACTGGAGTGGGCCCGTGTCCACGACCACCATAGCTACGGCACGCCTCGCGCACCGGTCGAAGCCGCGCTGGCGCAGGGCCGGTCGGTAGTCCTCGAGATTGACTATCAAGGTGCCAAATCGGTTCACGAGCAGTTGGGTGATGAGGCGGTGCTCATTTTTGTGGCTCCGCCTTCGTGGCCGGCGCTGCTCGAACGCCTGGAGAAGCGCCATACCGAGTCGCCGGAGGCAATCGCGGAGCGTCTGGTCAGTGCCCGCCAGGAAATCAACAACATGAATATGTATAAGTATGTTATAATCAATGATACCGTCGGGCAGGCAACGGCAGAGCTCCGGGCGATCCTCGTCGCTGAGCAGCAGTCCACGACCCGCTTTGATTGGCGTAAGCTGCGAAATCGTCTACTCGAGCAGGCGGGCGACACCGGCTTGATATGACCGAGCGTCTAGGGACAAGCTATGGACGAGAAGCTGGCACAATTTGGTGAGCAACTGGCGGGCCGGCGCGTTGTCATTGCGGTGACCGGGGGGATTGCGGCTTACAAGACCTGTGAGCTGGTCAGCGCGCTCGTCCAGTGCGGGGCTGAGGTGAGGGTGGCTATGACGCCGAACGCGGGCCATTTCGTCGGCCCGGCCACGTTTCGGGCGCTGAGTGGTCACCCCGTTGCCTGCGAAATGTTCGTCGAGCCGGTCGAGACCGAGATCGAGCACGTAGCGCTGGCCGAATTCGCCGAAGTGGTGGCGGTAGTGCCCGCCACAGCGAATGTGCTGGGCAAGGTGGCGGCGGGGATATGCGACGACTTCGTGACCACCACGGTATGCGCCGCGCGCGGGCCGGTCGTACTGGCCCCGGCGATGAACTGGGCGATGTGGGACAATCCCATCGTGCAGCGCAACTGTGATGCGCTGGAGAAGCTGGGATATTACCTCGTACCACCCGAGTGCGGGCGGCTGGCGTCCGGAGAAGAGGGCGTCGGCCGTCTGGCTGGTCTGGCGAAGATTCTCGCGGCGATTGTGCAGGCCCTGAAGCAGGCAGACCGCAGTGCGGCGGGCGATTCGTGGCTGGCAGATAGACGGATACTGATCACGGCGGGCCCTACCCGCGAGTATCTCGACCCGGTGCGCTTCATCAGCAACCCGTCTTCGGGCAAGATGGGCTACGCGCTCGCCCGGGCGGCTGCGGCACGAGGCGCGCAGGTGACGCTGGTCAGCGGGCCGACGGCACT
The DNA here is from genome assembly GCA_964398275.1 of uncultured Armatimonadia bacterium. GTDB lineage: Bacteria > Armatimonadota > Zipacnadia > Zipacnadales > Zipacnadaceae > JALGTD01. The sequence goes on from CAYNMY010000284.1 coordinate 2,831, forward strand.
GACTCCGCCGCCGGGTGCGGAGGTAGTTTCCGTAGAGAGCGCGCAACAGATGCATGAGGCGGTGATGGCGCGGTTGCCGGAGACCGACATTTTCATCGGGGCGGCGGCGGTAGCCAACTTTGCCCCGCAGACGCGCGCCGACGAAAAGATGCCGGGCAGCCGAGAAGGCTTGACGGTGGAGTTGGTGCCCACGCCCCATGTTCTGGGCGAGGTTGCCGCCTCGGAGCTGCGTCCCGAGGTTGTGGTGGGCTTTGCGGCGGAGACCGAGAATCTGGTGGCGAATGCGGCGCGCAAACTGCAAAACCGTGCGCTGGATCTTATCATTGCCAACGACCTGACCGCCTCCGGTGCCGGTTTTGCAGTGGACACCAACGAGGTGACGATAATACGCTGCGATGGTACGGTGCGCGAGCTACCTGAGCTTCCCAAAGACGAAGTGGCCCAGATTATTCTCGACGAAATTGAGCAGGTTCTGGGGCTGGAGTAGCCCTCAGGAACCTAATAGGGGCGAGGCAATTGGCGAGTAACGATTTCAAGTTTACTTCGGAGTCCGTTACCGAAGGGCATCCCGACAAAATTTGCGACCAGGTCTCCGACGCAATTCTCGACCATATCATAGCCGAAGATCCGGCGGCGCGGGTGGCCGTGGAGACGTTAGTGACTACCGGTACCTGCCTGGTCACCGGGGAGGTGACTACGGAGACATACTGCCCCGTCGAAGAAGTCGTTCGGCAGACCGTGCGCGAGATCGGCTATACGCGGGCCAAGTACGGCTTCGATTGTGACACTATCGGAGTCCTGACTGCGCTCCACGAGCAGTCCCCGGATATCGCTCAGGGCGTGGATACCGGCGGAGCAGGGGACCAGGGGATGATGATCGGGTACGCCAACAACGACACTCCCGAGTATATGCCGATGCCCATTATGCTGGCGCACAAGCTCTGTCGTCGCCTTGCCGAGGTGCGCAAGAGCGGCGAAGTGGGCTACTTGCGGCCCGACGGCAAGAGCCAGGTGACGGTGCGCTATGAGGATGACAGGCCCGTGGAGGTCGTGAAGGTGCTGCTGGCTGCCCAGCACCGGGCGGGGATAAGCCAGGAGCAGATCCGGGCCGACCTGATTGACGCGGTGGTTATGCCGGTGATTCCCGAGGAATTGCAGACAGACGCACTGGCGGATGAAATACTCGTCAACGGCACAGGTAGCTTTG
>CAYNMY010000285.1:0-4021 GCA_964398275.1 uncultured Armatimonadia bacterium
GGAGGCCGACTGGGCGCGGCAGATGCTGGCGGAGTGGACTGCCGACATGCGGCTGGCTCATGCGCATCGCAACCACAAGCTGGCGCATATCGTCCTGGCCACCGCAGGGAAGGGCAAGTCGCTGCTGCGGGCCGCGACCAGCAAAGGTATCGCGCCGGACGAGGTCCTGGCGATCGGCGATAGCCTCAATGACCTGAGCATGCTCGATGGGAAGCTGGGTTTCCACGTAGCAACCGTAGCTAATGGCGATGAGGCGATACAGGAGGCAGTGCGCGCTGCCGGCGGGATGGTGGCGACGCAGCGGGTCGCCGCGGGTGTGGCGGAAATCGTCCGGCAGTACCAGGGCAAGGACCTACTACCACACTAATAACAGGAGGATTGATATGCCCAGGATTGCGATGATCGGGGCGGGGTCCATCGGCTTCGCCCAGAAGCTCATAAGCGACATTCTCAGCTTTGAAGCGCTGCGGGACAGCCACTTTGCGCTGATGGATATTGATGAGGAACGGCTGGATGTCACCCGGCAGGTCACGGAGAAGCTAATCGAACAGGAGAGCCTGCCGGCCAGCATAAGCGCTACCACGGATCGCCGGGAAGCGCTCGATGGTGCTGACTACGCTATCTGTATGATTCTGGCCAACGGGATCGAACCGTTTGAGAACGAGATCAACATTCCCTTCAAGTACGGCATTACCCAACCGGTGGGCGATACGCTGTGCGTCGGCGGCATCTTCCGGGCGCTGCGCACTATTCCCATCCTGGTGGATATCTGCCGCGATATGGAAGAGATGTGCCCCGACGCGTGGATGCTTAACTACACCAACCCGATGCCGATGGTCACCTGGGCGTGTAACGTCGCGACCAGTACCAAGTTCATCGGTCTGTGCCACGGGGTGCAGGCCACCGCCGGCGAGATGGCCAGGTTCATCGGGATGGAACCAGCGGAGGTGCGCTATTGGGCAGCAGGTATCAATCACCTGGCGTGGTTCCTGCGCTTTGAGAATACGGCGGGCGAGGACCTCTACCCGCAGTTCTGGGAGACGCTGGCGAAGAAGGGCCCGCCAGAGGGCGACAAGTATCGCTTCGACTTTGCCCGCCATATCGGCTACTTTATGACCGAAAGCAGCGGCCATTTCTCCGAGTACATTCCCTACTACCGCACCAGCGAAGCAGCAATGGCCGAGATGGACGGGGAGGGCTTTGCCGGAAAACATGGCGACATCCTGGAACACTACTGTACCCACTGGAAGCCACACGCGGAAAAGGTCTTCAAGTATATTCACGGGGAAGAGCCGATTCCGTTCGGCAAGCGCAGCGCCGAGTATGCCTCCAACATCATCAATTCACTCGAGACTAACGAGCTTTTCCGCCTCAATGGCAACGTGATGAACCACGGGCTGATCACTAACCTGCCCGAAGGCTGCTGTGTCGAGGTGCCGTGCTTCGTGGACAACCTGGGGATCCATCCCTGCACCGTCGGGGACCTGCCGCCGCAGTGCGCGGCCCTTGACATCACCAATATCAACGTGCAGACGCTCGCCGTGCAAGCCGCGCTCGAAGGCGACCGGCAAAAGGCCTACCATGCGGTACTGCTCGATCCGCTGACCGCCGCAATGCTGACGCCCACAGAGATCCGTGCAATGTTCGACGAACTCTTCGCGGCGAACCGCCAGTGGATGCCTCAGTTTTGAGTAGTGGATAGTGGACAGCGAACGGCACAAAACCGTAGGAGCGACATTCTTGTCGCGACGAATCAGTGGACAGTGCACAGCAAGAGGGAGACAAGAGGATATGAAACTCGATGCACAATGGATTTGGGCTGCGGAGGGATACGCGAACGCGTATTGCTATATGCGCAGGCGGTTTAGCGTCTCGGATGTTGCCTACCAGGCAACGCTGCGGATTGCCGCCGACTCCCACTACCAGGTCTGGATTAACGGGCAGTACGTCGGCCAGGGGCCAGCAGCATTCCTGCCCTGGTACCGGCTCGCGGACAGCTACGACGTGACCGAACTGCTGCAACGAGGAGAGAACGTCATCTGCATCCTGGGGCACTACTGGGGCGTGAGCAACCATATGCGCACAGAATGCGTGCCCGCCGCGCTGGCCGAGCTGAGTTGGGAGCAGCCCTCCGGCGAGTCGCTCAGCATCGGCACCGACGAGCAGTTCAATGTCAAACTGTCCCGGGCCTGGCAACAGGAAGTGCCTCAACGCAAGGCAGCGGTCGGCTGGACCGAGCATTACGACGCGCGCCTGGAGCCGGTGGGCTGGACGGAACTGGAATTTGATGAAAGCGGCTGGGAATCAGCGGCAATAGTGGATGTCGGCCAGCACGTCCTGCTCCCGAGGCTTACGCCGCCGCTGCGCGAGTTTCCCGAGGAGGTTGTGGGGCTGGTGGGTGCCTGGCAGGTCGGGTCAGAAAGCCCTGGCCCAAACGACGAGCCAGGGCCGACCGCGTTCCTCGATGAAGAGCCGCTCCAGGAGCTCAGCACCGCAGCGCAGGCTCAACTGGCAGAAGGACTGCTGGGTCCTGGGGCACATACCATTGATATGAGCCCCGACCGGGGGCTGGCGTTTACGCTGGACCTGGGCGAGGAGATCGCCGGTCAGTACGAGTTCGATATCGAGGCGCCGGCGGGCTGCCGCATCGAAGTGTGCGGCACCGAGCTGCTGCGCGAGGGGCGGCCGTGGTGCTACCGCAAGCGCTCGCGCTACGCCTGCACCTATACCGCCCGCGAGGGCCGCCAGCAGTGGCGGAGCTTCTCCTACAACGGCTTCCGCTACCTCCACTTCGTCCTGCGCCGCTGCACCGGGCCGGTGATAATCCACCGGATCGGCGTCTGGCGGCGCGAGGCGGACCTGGCCCCGTTCGTGCCCTTTTCGTGCAGCGATGAGCTGCTCAACCGCGTCTGGGACGTCGGCTGCCAGACCATGACCATCAGCAGCCAGGACGTGCAGGTGGACTGCCCCAGCCGCGAGCAGGCAGCCTACTACGGCGACGGCGTCTGGACCGGAGTGTGGACGGTTTATCTCAACGGCGACGCCAGCTTCCTCAAGAACCTGATCCTGGCCGGCAGCCAGAACGATTATGAAGACGGGCATATCCACTCCTCGCCCTTCAGCGCATCCGGCCGGTGGCTCTATGACTATCCGCTGATAATGGTCTGGGGCCTGCAGGAGTACTACCACCATACCGGCGACCTGACGGTGGCCGCGCGGATGCGCGACAGCATCGAGCGGCTGCTGGGGTATTTCCGCAGGAGAATCGGCTTGACTGGCTTGATCGAGATTGACGCCGAGAAGAGTCACCAGGACGAAGTAGCCACACTGTTTATTGACCACCCCGGGCTGGGCTGGCATAACTTCCCACACCCCGGGCTCGACCGGCGCGGCATTACCGCCGGGCTAAACCTGTTCTACCTGAAGGCCCTGCAGACCTACCGGCTCATGCTCGCGGAACTGGGCGATGACAGGCGCGCCCAGGAGATTGCACAGGAAGCTGAGGCGCTGGCGCCAATCATTGAGGCGACTTTCTACGACCCCGAGCGCGGGGCGTACGCCGACGCGCTCGTGGACGGAAAGCTGTCAGAGCGCACCAGCCAGCAGATCAACGCTCTGGCCGTGCTGACCGGCGTCTGCCCGCCGGAGAGACGCCAGGCCGTCCTGGAGCGCGTGCTGGACCCTGACGATGCCGAGCTCTGCCGATGTAGCCCGTACTTCTGGACCTACCTGTTCGAGGCGCTGATGATGGCGGATATGACCGAACGCATCCTCCCGATTGTCCGCGAGAAGTGGGGCGCGATGGTCGAGGCCAGCGCGACCACATTGTGGGAGACGTTCGCCGGCGACGACCTGGATAGCCTCTGCCACCCGTGGTCGTCAGTGCCCAACTACGTCCTGCAAGCCGACATCCTGGGCGTCCGACCGGCTGCGCCCGGCTTCGCGCAGGCCATCATCAAGCCGCGCCCGGACCTGCTCGCGGAGGCGCAGGGGATGGTCGCGACGGTGCGCGGGGATATCC
>CAYNMY010000286.1:0-4013 GCA_964398275.1 uncultured Armatimonadia bacterium
AGGAACCTCGACTACGCCCGCCAGGGCGTGATGTAACTGAGGGATGTGGCGCGATCAACGAGGAGAACAATATGAACCTGGAGCAGGTCGTCTCGGAGCTAGGGCTGGAGGAAGCAGCCGAAGTGCTGCGGGAGGAGTGGGCCGCCGCGCAGGAGGCAATGCCCAATGACGAGCTTTTCTTCCTTCAGCCTGAATTCGTGGCCGCGGGCTGCACAGCTATCTTTCTGCCCGAGGAAGTCGCGGAGGCCGCAGTTGACGTCAGTCAGCGCGTTGCGGCCCATGAGCCACTCCGGGCGCTGGCATGGTATTGCCACTACTGGCTGTACCGTTCCAGCGCCCATGCCCAAACCTGGGGGGGGAATGCGAACCTTCGCAACTGGCCATCAATAGAAGCTCTCGCCAGGACACTGCACGAAGACGCCGGAATGCTCTACTTCCTGGTGCTGCTCTCCGGTTGGCCGCAACTGAAGGAGTTCTACGAGTCACGCTCGGTCCCACACGACATCGCCCGTGACACACTGGCAGATGTCGAGCTGTTTCTAGACGAGCACTACCAGCAATACCACGCCTGGGGCCTCCGTGCCCAGCGCGTGCGGTTGTTGAATATGTATTTCCTGGGGCAGATATTTCGCCTGGGCCGCCTCCTGTTCGCACCCGACAACTTAGGCAAGAAGCTCCACGCCTTCCGCCACCGCGGCTCGGGCCAGGTGATTGCCTTGTCGGAAAGCGACGTCCGCTATCTGGCCGACGGGCAGATGGATGGCGAGGAGCGGCTCGGCGAGAAGGCAGGCGCCTGGACCGCCCAACTCCTCGTCACCGAAGAGGAGATTACCGGGAACCCGATCATGCCCTCGGGATATGCCCTCCGCCAAAAGCTGCCCTTGCCCAGAATGGAGTGGACGCAGGTTCTGGCACCTGGTGACCCCATACTCAGCTTCCACATCCCCGGGGGTACGCCGCTGACCTTCGAGCTCTGCGGACAGGCCCTGCGTGCAGCGACCGAGTTCTTCCCCCAGCATTTCCCCGAGCATCCATTTGTGGCGTTCCACTGCAGTTCGTGGGTCTTTGATGCTCAGCTCCAGGACATGCTGCCGCCCACCTCCAACATGGTGCGCCTGCAGCGGGAGTGCTACCTCCTCCCCAATATAGCCAGTGATTTCCACGGGATCAAGGGCGCCTTTGGCCACATCCCCCAGGATCCGACGACCGCCCCGCGCGACACTTCCCTGCAACGGGAAATGCTGGACCGCCTCGCCGAGGGGCAACTGCACTCGCGCGCTGGCGCGGGCTTCATTCTCGCTGACGACCTCAACTGGGGTTCGCAGGTCTACCTGCGTCAGGAACAGTCACTGCGCGAGATGCTGGAGCGTTAGCCTGCTCTCTATCGGAGGCAGGCCCGAGGGCGACGAAGCCCTCGCGCCCGGTGCGAACCGAGTACACCGCGGGGAACAACATCACACAGGCAGAAGGAAGTGGATCATGCCAAGACCGTGTTATGTGACCTTTACGATGGATTGCGAGACGATTCAGGCCGAGTCGCCCCCGGGCGGCCCCGAGGATTTTGATGTGGCCGGGCGGGCCATCACCGGCTACGTCGCTGCACTGCGTCAGCGCGGGCACTGCGCTACGCTGTTTCCCGTGCCCCGACTGGCCGAGGTGCACGCCGAGGTGCTCAAGCAAGTCCAGGGCGACGACTGTGAGATCGGTATGCACTACCACCCGCAGACGCTCGACTGCGCTTACGACGGCTACATTGGCGACTTCTCGGGCGATGAGCAGTACGAGATGCTCGGCGCCGGCCTCGAGCGGATAATCGCGGCCACCGGCGCTCATCCGACCAGCTTCCGCTCGGGCAATTTCTCGGCTAATGATGAGACCTTCCCGGTGCTGGTCAAGCTGGGCTTCCGTCAAGGCAGCGTCTCGCTTCCGGGCCGGATGAGGCCGCAGTTCGCCGCCGAGTGGGGGGACGCAATCTTCTTTCCTCATCGGGCTAATGCCGAAGATAAGTGCGCGGCGGGCGATCTGGATTTCTGGGAGATGCCGGTCTGCGCAGAGCTTGAGCGGATCGAATCGAGTGACTACCCCGGCGACAACCGCCACCTGCGCATCGAAGGGCGGGGCTTCGTGGAGTGGTCGCGGGACCTGCTGGAGCGCTACGTGGCGGCGATGGTCCACCAGCAGTGGCAGCCCAGGGTGGTCGTGGTGATGACGCACAATGTTCGCTACTACGAGGACCAGGATGAACCGGCCCGCCAGGCACTGGAGCATATCTGCGACTGCCTGGAGGAGGTCATCGCCGCCCACGGACTGGACATGCAGCCGGCGACACTGGCGGCGATTGGCGAAACGCTCAGAGGCAGCGACCTGTAGCGCGGACAGTATTCGCGCCACCCACCAGAACAATGGACAGGCGAGACGCCTGTCCTACCGTGATGCCAAAGAAAATGGCCCGGGCGCTGCGCCTGGGCCATGTGGTGTTGTTCGGAGGGGCCGATCGAGCATAGCGAGGCCGGCCCTAATGCACTTAGCTCTCCCTGCGCCGCCGCAGCTTCGCCCCCAGCCCCAGCAGGCCCAGACCGAAGAGCGCGATTGTCCCGGGCTCGGGTGTTCCCAGCGCGTAGTCGTGCTCGTCGTCGAGGCTTGAATAATATACAGGCCGCAATTGCAGGTAGAACTCCTCCCACCCCCAATGATCCGTCCAATAAGTGTCTTCGTAAGCGCTGGGCACCCAGTCCTCCGCCGGCCAGTAGTACCGATCGAAGAACTGGTGGGTTTCGCCGTAGTCCAGAGCCACTTCGTACCAATCCGACATCGTCATATATGCTTCCAGACGATAGCCCTCCTCCGTGTTGGAGAGCGCCCACGTCAGGAGCGCTGGATAATATGGATCGCTGCCCACGCCTACCGACAATCCGTGCTCAGGGGCGGCCAGAGCCGCGAACAGCCCGTTGTTGGTCGCCGGGGCGCTGGTGTCCAGGTCATGGCTCCCACCGATCAAGCCGCCGGCGTGGCACATCCCCTGGATTACGATCACCTCAACGCACGAGTCAAAATCCGCGAAAATCTCCCTCAGGTCGTCATCCCACAGCTTCATTGTACTGCCCGACCACCCCCAAGTTTCGTCGTACTGGTAAGGGGCAGGGTTGGCCGGCGTGGGATCGTTTTCCGCTGGCCTCCCGGTGCTTCCCTCGTCGGGGTAGTACGAGTCGCTGCCGGTCCACCCGCCGTGACCCTGGTACTGGTACATAAACAGATCGCCCGATTCAAGGTTGTCGGCATACCACACCAGATCATCGTAGGTCGAGTCTCGGCCGTCGGTTCTAACTCCGTCGTCCGCGTCCCAGTTGTTGCGGATCACGCTGCGGCTAGCGTCCCACTCCGGGAACGGTTCCAGTACGTCCCAGATCCACCAGGGGTCCAGCTCGCCGCCGTCGTCGCCTACCCCATAGAAGTAGTAATCCGCAAAGACTGGTGTGGCCAGGCTAATAGCCAACACAAGACACACGCTGAGGTACTTCACGATACTTCTCCTCGCCCTGAACGGCATAACCAGCCTTTGCTTTCTGTTATCGAATACTATTCTACGACACTACCCAACGGCTACCGCAACTAAAGTTCTCCGCCAATCTGCCCGTATAAACAATTTTACCATTTATCACCGTATCCCAAACCACGTTGGCTGTCAATGGACAAGGCCTAAACTTATAGTGGCACCGGCTGCCAGCCGGTGAAGATGGAAGTTGAAGGCCACAGGCAGGATGCCTGTGCCACCGAAACACGGGACAGGTGCGACGCCCGTCCTACCGGAGCACGGGACAGGCGAGACGCCTGTCCTACCGGGCGATACGCTCGCGGATCGCGTGGGCGGCAGCTATCCCGGAGGCTGACGCCTGCATCAGACCACGCGTCAGGCCAGCCCCGTCCCCGCAGGCGTACACGCCCGCCACCTCAGTTTCCAACCGTTCAGTCAGCTTCAGTCGCGAGGAGTACAGCTTTACCTCGACCCCGTACAG
>CAYNMY010000287.1:0-3985 GCA_964398275.1 uncultured Armatimonadia bacterium
TGTCCCAGGCGCTGGCCCTGATCCACGCAGGGCGGGTCACGACAGCCCGCGAGTTGCTCGAGCCGTATGTGAAGCAGCATTCGGGAGAGCTGGGTGCGCAGTATTGGCTGGGGCGTGCCTATCTGGGCGAAGGCAACACATCGGTCGCCATCGAGCTTTTTGAGCAGGTCTTGCAGGCAAAGCCCAGTTCGGTTGACTCCCGCCTGTGGCTGGCGTCGGCCCTGGCGCAGGCCGGGCAGATCGAGGCGGCGCGGCGCGAGTTGGATAAAGTGTTGGCCAAGCGCCCCAATGACACGATAGCCCGGACACTTGATGCCCAGCTCAAGCACCCGCAGACGGCGCAGATACGCGCTATGCGCACGGATTTCGAGCAGTTGGTTTCGGACCAGAAGGGCTGGGTCGTGCTGGTCACCGGGGGGCTGGACGTAGAGCCAGGGAGTGTGGATATCCTCTCCAGCAATCTTTATGACTACACCTTCGGCAATGCGCCGGTGGACTGGGAGGCGACCAACGGAACCTGGGAGTCTACCTACCGCTGGGCCTGCCAGCCGCAGTGGTCGTGGTACGGCGGGCACAACACCACCGGTCCCGCCGCGGTCTGGAACAAGCGAGAGTTTGCCGGCGACATCCTCGTCGAAGTATACGCTGCTTTCAAGCACAAGTTCGACATAACCACGCGAGCCTACAAGAACCCGCACGACCTCAATATTACCATTTGTGGCAACGGGCGGGATTTCGACAGCGGCTACACCTTTATGCTCGGCGGCAAGCACAATACCGTTACACAGATAATGAAAGGGACCCGCGTGCTCGCCTCCACTGCTGCCCCAGGGGCGCTGCTGCCTATCTTTGAGGAGGGCATGCCCACCGGCTACGAATTCCACCGCAAGTGGTGGGGAGTGCGCGTTTCCAGGGTGGGCAGCAAACTGCGGCTCTTCGTGGACAACCAACTCGCCTGCGAGGCCGACGATCCCAGTCCGCTGCCGGGGGGAAAAGTCGCGCTCTGGACCTACGACAACGGCATAGTGATTCCCCGGGCGAAGATCTACTATGAGGCCGAGGTACCGGGAGCTGCCCCAGCGGCCCAGCCGGCAAGTGCGTCGCCCGCTCCGGCTGCAGTGGCGGCGGAGGTGCTGGTCAGTTCCACTTCTCACCCCTCGATCCAAAACGACTTCGAGAATGGCCTGGGCAAATGGTCCGGCGGCGATGACGACGGGGCGGCCCAGCTTGCGGTGGTGCCCGGCGGGGCCAGTGGTGAGGGGCATTGCCTAAAGCTCACTAATGCCCGGACTGGTGGGACTTTCGCGGGCATGATTCAGCGGGAGTCGTTTGACGTGGGTGAAGTTGCCCTGATGTCCTTCGACTACCGGGTGAGCGCAGACGTTGCGGTTAACTTCTACCTGATCGTTGATGAGCAGCTTTTCGAGATCGTTTTCACCGGGCCAGCCACGGGTGTGCCTGACAGTGGGATACTGGGGCAGATTAGTGGCGTGCGGGCCGACGGGAAGTGGCATCACGCGGAATTCGATCTGCTGGGCCACCTGCAGGAAGTCCTGGGCGAACCGGACAAGATCCGGGCCAGCAAGCTATTCATCGGTAATCTGAGCGAAGAGGACTATCTCGGGGCGGGCTTCGGGCGCAATCACGCCGGCGCTCACTACTACCTGGACAATTTTGCCCTGCTGACACCATCGGCCAAAAGCACGGTAAGCCTGAGCATCAGGCCCGGGCCGGCAAGTCGCTCTGGCCAGCATGTGGTGATGCTCGACGATAGCCCCACCCCAGGCCAGCCCTCCCAGGCTGTTGCGGTACACAATGGCACGGTGCAGATTGAGGCTCCGGGTACCGGTACGTGGTACGCGCACGTCTACCCCCAATTGCCCAATAGCAAGTGGGGCACGGCGGCGAATTACCAGGTGCGCATTGACCAGGAGGCCCCCCGGCTGAACGCAGAACCAGCGGATGGTCAGCCATTAGGCGACGGGGCGGTAACGGTCTCAGTTGACGACCCGGGCGGCGCCGGCCTGGACACAGCAGCGTTGGTCGTGGAGATGAACGGTCATGAGTACAAGTTGAAAGACGCGCCGGTGGATTTCGACCTGGTGACGAATCGCCTGTCGCTCGACCCGCGGCTGGCTGGTGTCACGGCGAGCGCGGGCGAGTCAGTAGTAATAACTTTGAAACAGGTGCGCGACCGGGCGGGCAACGAACTGGGCAAGCCGCTGCGTCTGGCCTACCAGTTTGATCCGGCCGGGGATAAGCTGCCGCCGCTGGTGCGCGTGAAGGGTCTGGGCGGTGGCCCGGTGCTCGGCGAGGACTTTGAGGTGGGCGTGGGCGAGATTTCCGCATACGGGGGGGCCAAGTCAGCGCTGGTGCTGCGCGACGCCAGTACCGCGGCCTCCGGCAAATACAGTTTGAAGGTAACTAATGCCACGGAGGGCGGGGCTTTCGGCATTTACCTGCGAAAGTGGCCGTTCGATGCGGGCCGCTGCCGCCTGCTCAGCTTCGACTACAAGATCCCACCGCGCCTGCGTGTGGACCTGGCGATGGAGATCGGCGGCGCGTGGCAGTGCATCAAGTTCACCGACACTACTAACGACCTCGACATGGTTGGTACGGTGCCCAATGTCCAGGCGGACAATAAGTGGCATCACGCCGAGATTGATCTGTATCAACTCCTGCGCCGGGCCAATCCGCTGCGCCGCAGCTACCGGGTGAGCCGGCTGGTGATCGCTGACTTTGGGTGGCGGGGCAACCATGAGGGGCAGAGCTATCACCTGGACAATGTGCAGCTCATCCCGGTCACCGGGGGCGGCTCCCCGCTGAAGCTGGTCTGGGAAGCCTTCGACTTGAGCGGCATTGCCGGGGTAAGCTGGCTGCTGACTGGCGATGCGCACGCCCAGCCTCCCGCGCAGATTGCGGCCACCGCCAGCCCAGCGCCGCTTGTCTCAGATGGGGAGCATGACGGCTGGCTGCACCTGCGGGCCTGTGATCAGGCCGGCAACTGGTCGGAGACGGTGCGCCGCCGCGTGATGCTCGACGATTTGCCTCCGGTTATGGGGGGCGTGCAGCCGCCAGTCGGTGCGGAAGCCGCGCCCAACCAGGTTGAATTGGTGCTTTACGACGAAGGGTTATCGGGTATTGACCCGTCCAGCATCCGTCTGAAGCTCAACGGCCAGGTGTACAGTACTGCAAACGGGGCCCTCGTCTACAATGCTAAAACTACCCGTCTGACCTGGAACTGCCGGCAGGTAAAGCCCGAGCCGGTGGTCTTCGCCGATCGCCAGCAGGTCGAGGTGAGCCTGGAGGAGGCCGTAGATTTTGCTGGGAATAAGCTTACCGAGCCGCTGCGCTGGGCCTGGCGCATGGACTATTCCAAGGACAACGAGCCGCCGCTGATCGTCGGCCTGCACTCCCGGTCACATCCGACCGCAGCGTGCTATACCTTCGAGGACGGTCTGGGATCAGTGCACACTGACGCGGGCGTTACTGCGGCCTCTGTGGATGAGTCTACTGCCGCGACGGGCGTCGCCAGTCTGAAGCTGACCAAGCTGAGGGGTGGCCGGCTGGCGGCCACCATCCACAGCGAGCCGTTCGACGCGAGCAAGTTCCCGCTGGTTGCTTTCGACTACAAGATCCCGCCTGGGGTTAAGGTTGGCCTGGCCTTGCGGGTGGACAAACAGTGGATAGGTTACGACATCACCACTCCTGTGGAAAGAAGAGTAGGCAAGGTACCCGACATCAAGGCCGACGACCAGTGGCATCATGCTGCTGTGCGCCTGAGTATTCCCCAGCAACGCGGCCAGAGGAAAGGACAGCTGATAGTCCAGGAGATCAAACTGACCGACATCAGCACAAGTACCAACAGCACCGGCGCGACAATGCACCTGGACAACTTCTTCGTGGGCAATTGGGGATCCGGCCCCTGCAAAGTTGACTGGTCGGCGGGCGATGCCACCGGGATAGCCGGCTACAGTTGGCTCCT
>CAYNMY010000288.1:0-3965 GCA_964398275.1 uncultured Armatimonadia bacterium
GGCGGGAGAGACCGGCACCTGCCGTCATTCGCGAAGGGCAGCCCGAAGAACACCCCCCGGCACCTGAGCCGGTACATGCCGAGGAGCGGAGGCCAGAAGAGGGCACGGACGGTACTGCGCTGGATATCACGCCGCCTGGCGGCGAATTGGATCTGGGAATGGCGGAGAAAGGACGCGGTCCCGCCGGCATGACCGTGGAGCGACATACGCTGACGCTGAGTACCGGACCCGCCGCGCCGCCAGTCGCCAAGGCCCAGGCTGGCGCCAGGATGGTAGTCACGCCGCCGCCGCTGGAAGAGCGCATAGTGGGTGAGACCGTTCAGGTGCAGGTAGCCATCCAGCCCGAGGCCGATGTCGAAGAGGCCCAGGTGCGGGTGGAGACCAAGGGGAGCCTCCGGCTGGCCGAGGACAAGCCAGTCATCTACCAGGGGCCGCTTGCAATGCAGGACAGCAAGCGGCTGGCCTTTGGTATTATCGCCGCAGAAACCGGCGCGCAGGAGCTGCGCGTGGACCTGACTTCCGAGCTGCCAGGGGTATGCGCCTCCACGCCAGTAACGATTCCGGGCTTCGAGTTACCACCACAGCACTTGACCACCCAGGTTTTCCACGGCACGCCCCTCGATCAGGCCATCCGGGCCGTTGCCCAGGAGGCCAAGCTGAAGGTGAGTATCGGTGAGCGCGTCGGGCAGGAGGCAGTCTCCGCCGACTTCAGTGCCGGCGTGCCGGGCCAGGCCGCCCTGCGCATCCTCGCCGAGAGCGCCGACTGCAGCCTGCGGGCCGAGGGCGACACCTGCACTGTGTACCGACCGGCTCCTGACAACGATGCCCAGTGAGCCGCTCGACGCAACCTGGTGTGCCGACCAGCTTCACAGCCAGCTAGTCGCACGCCGGCTCCTGTATTATCCCCGGATTAGTTCCACTAACGACGAAGCTTTGCGCCTGGCTGACAGCGGTGAGCCGGAGGGTCTGGTGGTTCTGGCCGACAGCCAGACGGCGGGGCGAGGGCGCCAGGGGCGCCGCTGGCAGGACGAGCCGGGCCACTGTCTGCTCTTCTCAGTGCTGCTGCGCCCGGCTGCCGAGCCGCGCCTGCTGCCGATACTATCCCTGGGGGCGGCGGCGGCTGTCGCGGAGGCGCTCAGCTCCCGCTACAATATCCCCGTGGCGACCAGGTGGCCCAATGACCTGGTGATTGGTGGGCGAAAGGTGGGCGGGCTGCTGCTCGAGCGCCGGGGCGAGGCGGTCGTGGTAGGGCTGGGCCTAAACGTCAACGGCCGGCCCAACTCCCTCCAGGCCCACGTTGACCGCCCTTTGACCACTCTGGAAGCCGAATACGGCGCGCCGCTGCAGCGCGAAGAGGTCCTGGTGGGTATTATTGAGAAGATGGATGATATCTACCGGCAGTTTCAAGCTGGCGACAGCGTGGGCCTCATCCGCCGGTACCGCAAGTTCGAGAGCTTGCTGGGCCAGGCGGTGTGTGCAACACTCAGCAGCCAGCAGATTCGCGGGATAGCCGAGGCGATCAGCGACCTCGGGGCGCTGGTAGTTGCCACGCCCCAGGGCCGCCGAGAGATTACCGCGGGCGAGGTCGAACTGCTTGTTAAGTCTGAATAGCAGGTCGCGACAATATGCTGCTCCTACCACATAAGAAGACGCCAGCCGGACCCCAGGACAAGTTGCCGAGAACGGTTGTCGCCGGGCTGGTCATGTCGGCAATTCTGGGGCTGATGCTGCCCACTTACGCTTCGGTCGGCCCCAGGCTGGAGGCCGGCTGCCGGCTCCTCGGTCAGGGCCAGCTTGACCCCGCCGCAGCCCAGTTCGCAGCAGCTCAGGCCGAGGACAGTCGCTGCGGGGAGGCGCGGGCTGGTCTGGGTGTGGTGCATCTGCTGCTCGGGGATGGTGACCAGGCCGTAGCGGACTTTCAGGCGGCAGCGGCGCTCGACCCCACTTCGTCGCTGGGCCGGCTCGGTCTGGCGGCGGCTTACTGTCAACTTGGCGAGCACCGGCTGGCGCTGAGCACCTACGAAGGACTGCTGCCCACTACTCTTACCCCGGCAGGCCGAATTGAGGTCATCGCCGCAATAGCCTATTTGCAGTGTCGGCAGGGCTTATATGACAGCGCGCTCGCGTCAGCGAGCCAGGCGCTGCAGCAAAATCCGTGTCATTCTCTCGCCCGTTATGCGCGGGCCGCGAGCCTGCTAGCCCGGCAGCAGCTCGCCGCAGCCGCTCAGGCCACGGAGGAGCCGCTGGGTAACCTGACGCTGTGCGGCTTGCTGGTCGGCGACTGCCTGTTCGCGCCGCAGGCGTACTATGCCCAAGTCCATCGCCTGGCCCAGATCCCGCCTCCTTCTGCCCCCACACCACCACCGTCGCCAGCACCGTCGCCAGCACCTCCACCCCCGGAGTCGGCCAGGCGCGAGGAGTTTCTGCACCAGGACCCCGATTTCCAGATCGCTCGCCCGCAGCACTGTTCTGCAGTCTCCGGGCGACTGCACATCCGTCTGGACGTCAAGGCCGCCCGGGAAATCAGCCATATATCGGTGCTGCTCGGCGACAACTTTGTCGGGATGAGCAACGAGCGCCCCTTTGACCTCTTCGTGATGACGACGAACTGCTCCGACGGCTGGCAGGCGCTGCGCGTGGACGGTTATGACCGCGCCGGCCATCTGGTGCGCAGTGCCTCGGTGGGCGTAGTGGTGGAGAACGGCAATCGCACGCTGGCACCCGCAGAACGGCAAGCGCGTCGGACAGCGGCGGAGCTGCTGCGCCCATACTTGTTCTTACAGCCGCAGCCCGGGCTCTGGGAACACCTGCGCGGCTCCATCTACCAGGCCCAGCGGGACCACATGGGGGCCATCGCCGATTACGAGGCGGCGTTTGCCCGTTCACCGGAGCTGCCCCGGCTGCGCGAGGACCTCCTGGCCGCCTATCAGCATCTCAACATCCCCACGAAAAGCTCGCCCAGCGAGATGCACCAGTTGCCGCGGGAACAAGACGCTGTGGCGCTTACCTTCGACGACGGGCCGCATCCGAAGGTGACGCCGTGGATCCTCGATCACCTCGACCAGGTCGGCGCGAAGGCCACCTTCTTCCTGGTGGGCAAGCAGGTTGATCTGTATCCCGAGCTGGCCCGCGAGATCGTCCGGCGCGGGCACCAGGTCGGCTCGCATTCGTACACTCACCGCAATATGCGCCAGCTCTCCCCCCTGGAGATCGAACGGGAACTGGTACGCAGCCGCGCGGCCATCCGCCGGGCTACCGGCGTCAGCGTCACCCTGTTCCGCCCGCCGGGGGGCAATTACAATGACGCGGTCCGCCAGGCCACCGGCCTGTGGGGCTACACCACGGTGTTCTGGACCGCCAACATCTCCGACTACCCGGGGGCTTCGCCCGGGCAGATCAAAACCAGGCTGTTCCAGAAGATCGCGCCCGGGAGTATCGTTCTGCTGCACAATGGTGAAGATGAAACCGTTGACGTACTGCCCGATCTGCTCGACAAATTGAGAGACCGGGGGATAAAGATGATCGCGCTGCCCGGCCCCGAGTCTCACCTCGTTGCTGCGACCGGGGAGGGCGTAAACCAGTGAAGCACTGGGCCCGCCGGGCTTGCGGCGCAGTGACTGTCCTACTGATCGGCTTACTCGTGCCGATCGCCGGGCAGGCCGGGGCACTGGCGGTCAACCTCGAAGCCCCCCAGCATCTGGATGTCAACTACCACCGTTTTGCTGATTCCTCTCTCGTTGACTTTGCCAGTCAGCTTTCCCCACCGGCGGGCCACATCGGATTTCTGTCGGTTAACGAGGGAGGGCAGTTCTGCGATTCTGACGGGCGGCGTGTCCGGTTCTGGGGGATCAATGTCGCCAAGGACGCCGTCTTACAGCCACACGCGACTATAGACCCCGTGGCCGGACTGATCGCCCGCGCTGGTTTCAATCTGTTGCGGCTGCATCACCTGGACGACGGGGGCG
>CAYNMY010000289.1:0-3949 GCA_964398275.1 uncultured Armatimonadia bacterium
AGAGGAAAGCCGATTGCCAAAGTCTTTGTGGCGATGTGGGCGGGGTTGGTCATATTCCTAGTGGGCGCGTCACCGCCAGCTTCGGCTCGGGAGTATCTTACCTTCGACCTGGCTCAGGAACGGTTGGCCTGGCGCCTATCCCGTTGCCCCGACTATGCCTCAAAGCAAGCCAGCGCCCGCGCTAGCTACTTACTGCCAGACCATCCCGAGTACGGGGAAAAACATCTGGTACCAGCAGTCCTTGACGGGGACGTAGAGACACGTACCAGCCAGAATTGGCCGGCTACGTCCAGCGGGCGTTATTGGCTGGTGATCGAGCTGGCCGAGCCCCGGCAGATTTCTGCGTTTAGCTGGCAAACCGAGACGGTCCACTCCCTGCACCGTATGTTACACTGGCATTACGTGCCCGACGGGTACGAGATCCGCGTAGCAGTAGACGGCGAGCAGTGGACCACCGTCGCCGAGCACAGAGGTCCGCGCGCCTATGGTACGATGTACACCTTCGAGCCAGTGGTGGCCAAATATGTGGCGATGGCCGAGATGCTCCCCTCGCGGCTGCGCGGGGGAAAGACCATCCCGTAGATCAGCGAAGTCGGTGTATACAACCTCTCAGAAGCCAGCAAAGAGAGTACATTGGACGACCCGCCCTGGTGGAGTGAGGAGTACGATTTCCGCATTCGGCTCAACCAAGAGGGCCTGGCGGACAGGCGCACGATTGTCTCGCGCAGTGCCGATTTCACCCCGGTACTCAAGTTCCGCAACGGGCGGACGGAGGATGAAGATGTCAGCCCGGTTGACCTGTCCAGCCTTTGCATTGTTCGTTATACCCGGATTGGAGACGAAACTGTAGCAAAGCCGGCATCAAGGGGACCCAGAGTCTTCATCCCCTCCGGCACGGACTGGGCTGAGGAGGGAATTGGAGGGCAACCTTGTCCGACTACTTTTGTTCCCGATGCCCGCTTTGATGCGGAGTCTTATCTGGTGGGACGAGTAGTCTGGTGTGCACCGGCGGCCAAGGCAGAGGAGTCATGGTGGGTCTACGGTAAGCTCGGCCAGCCGCAACTCGAGCAACGCAGTGGGGCCTGCAGCGCCGGTGTTGAGCCGTTCACCGTGGAGGTGAATAGTGCAGCGGCCACCGCTTCGCTCATTGCACCCCGAGTCGTCCGGAATACTTTCCTGTACGACGACTACGGCCACCTGTTGGGAGCGTCGAATCGGCAGGAAATGTCGGTTGGCAAGCTCGATCCGCTGCGTCGTTATTTCCCGGTCGGCCAAACGGCGGGCAGTGCTACTCTTCTCGGTCCATGGTTCGGCGTCGAAACAATTGATAAGGGCGTGGGCCTGCAGGTGCAGATTCCCGACGAGGGGCCCAGCGTATGGAACTACCAACGCGGTCAGGCCATCCGCGGCTCAGTCAACATCACCAACGAAGGCGCTACAGAATTCACGGGCCAGCTCAAAGTAGCTCTGGGTGATGAGAAGGGCAACTGGGTAGAGCAGAACTACCCACTCGACATTACTGCCGAAGCAGCCACAGAGATTGGATTCCAGGTTCCGACTACTCCAGTGGCCTGCGGCGACTATGAACTGCGATTTGCTATCAGTGACGGCGCGACCACCTACGCTGCTACTGCTGCCGACGTTCTGGTGGCTCCAGCTCGCGACCCCCAAATCGTGCTGGGCCCATATGGCTGGCCCCATCGCGATCGTCTGCAGCAACTCCGGTGGGCGCGTATTATGGCCCATCATAACATGACCGGTTGCTTCGCCGGCGGTGGGTACGCGTCACTGGACGAGGCCACGGCGCTGGGTATGAAGTGCTACATTCGAGACGGACTATATCCGAAAGGACCAACTAGGGTCCAAAGCTGGGATGGCACAGAAGTCCAGCAAAGCTTTGCGGGCTACTGTCCCAACGATCCTGAATACCTTCCCAAACTGGCCACGCGGATTGCCGCGCGATACACGAATTACTCCCGCTATGCCTCCTTCGGAGGGATTTCCTGTTTTGACGACTACAGCTATAAGCTGGTCAAGCGCGATGACAAGTGGCAATGGACCTGTTACTGTCCGCACTGCCGCCAGCGCTACCGGGACAAGTACGGCAGCGGGCCGCCCAATCTCGATGAAATGCG
The DNA here is from genome assembly GCA_964398275.1 of uncultured Armatimonadia bacterium. GTDB lineage: Bacteria > Armatimonadota > Zipacnadia > Zipacnadales > Zipacnadaceae > JALGTD01. Next base: position 2,136 of record CAYNMY010000289.1, read on the forward strand.
TTGGGAGTCGGCGGTCGTGCCCGATGACGATCCGGCTCTGCGCTTCATCCTGGAAAAGTGCCGGATACTGCGCGACTACGTGGCTACCTACGAGCGCGCCAAAGATTCCTTTGATCCCTCGCTGGAGATCGGCCAGACAGTTATACGCAACACTTTCCCCGCGGTTGGATTGTGGCCACCGTTTCAGTTTGGGTCAGCCAGCGTTACCTCGATGTACGACTATCCCAGTTGCTCGGCCATAATGCTCAACTACTTTACCCTCTACGAGTTCAATCAGATGGGCAACCGCGGCAAAAAATCCTGGATGCTTGCGGAAGGAATGGATGTCTCTAGAGAATTTCGCTTCGGGGAACACGACACACCTCTGCCAGCGTGGACCCTGCGCTCCGAATTCTGGCATCTGCTGGCTGCGGGATATAAGACTGTAGGGCTGTTCGGCTTAGACCGGGCAATATTGAAAGACCGGGCCTTCGATGAGGAGCTATCTCGCGTGGGCAGGATTGCCCAGCGCATCGGACCACTTATGGGCTCAATCCAGCCGAAGAGGACAGGCGTTGCCATCTTCGCCTCGTTGCCCGACTTTGTTCAGCCCGACGCCCCTACGTGTTGGCCGGGAGGGCGCGGCAGAATCTACAGCCTGCACAAGCAGATGCTCACTGCCGGCGTTCCCTGCGAGATTGTCAGCGACGACGAAGCAGCTCAAGGCTACTTGAGCCATTACACAGCGGTCGTCGTACCGCCCATTGAATACATCCGCCAGTCCGCCCGCGAGGCACTGGTTGAGTACGCCAAGGAAGGCGGTCAGGTGCTGGTGGATGAACGCTCCCGCATTGACCTACCTGGTGCCACCCGACTGCCCCACGAGCGGCTGGTTGTGGAGGGCGCTGTCTACAGCGACTATCTTCCTCTCAACGTCAACTCGCCCAATGTGGTCTTCCGCGAATTCGCTGTGCCCAGTGGCGCGCTATTTGTCCTCGTCAACTGCCAGCCCGAGGTATCTGGACAATTCAATAAATATCGCTGGGGGCAACTGTCTTTGGTCCAGCCCCAGCCGGTGGACTGTAACCTGAAGCTGGCCCGCCAGGACCTAGTGTGCTATGACTTGCTATCCGGGCAACTGCTGGAGCAGGACAAGGCCGGCATAGTCCCTGTGTCGCTAGCGCCAGCCGATGGGCTTATTATTGCCTGTTACGAACACCCCCTCGAACGCATCACGCTGGGCACCGTCCAGAGAAGCGTCCGGCGTGGTGAAACTTTCAGGCTCCGTGCCACCGTGCAGGCGGGAGGTGAGCGCTCCCAGGCCTTGCATCTGCTCGATGTCAGCGTAACCCAGCCAGATGGTACACCCAATGCTGAGCATTCGCGGGTGGTCCTGGCCCGCGAAGGACGGGCGTCGCTTGCCCTACCTGTTGCTGTGAACGACCAGCCGGGCACCTGGCAGGTCAGTGTCACCGAAATGGCCAGTCAACAAGGCGCCGAGGTCACCTTTGAGGTCAAATGAGCACGGTCGGCCCGCGGCGAGTACTGAAATGGGAACCGCCATCGCATTGAAGTCTATCCTCACAGGGAGCAGACAACTGTGCTAACATCAACCGGCCAGCTATTCGGGACCAACGGAGCACGAGGTATTGCCAATGCGGACCTGACACCGGAACTGGCGACAGCGATTGGGCGCGCGTTTGGCGGATGGTTGGCCCGGCACACCGAGGCTGCGCGGGTGCTGCTGGCCCGCGACACACGTGTCTCAGGCAGCATGCTATCGGCGGCGACAGCCGCCGGCCTGTGCAGCACTGGGGTCCACGTGACCGACTGCG
>CAYNMY010000290.1:0-3944 GCA_964398275.1 uncultured Armatimonadia bacterium
AGGAATTCAACAGCATCAATCTCGACCGACTTGGGGTCGGCTTTGTCCCAGCCGCCGGTCGGCGTGATGCGGATGCGGGTGATCTGGCGCTTGGCGCCCTCGCTGAGTGTCTCGGCCTTGGAGTCCACCCCCGTCTCAAAGAGTCTCCAGGCACCAATGCCTTTGCCGGCCGTTATCAGCCGGCGGAATTGGCTCCGCTTATTCTCGCCGGTCTCGGGGTCCTGGTAGTCCAGGTAGATATATATGTAACCGTGGCGGTCGGCCTTGATACGGGCGGCCAGGCGGATGCGCGCAAACGGGGACAGGTCAATGAACTGCTGGCCGGGCTGCGGGCCGAGTACCAGGCTGCGGCCGGGCATACTCAGCGTGACGTGGTGATCGCCCTCGTACGAGTCGCCCTGCTGCGGCTGATACGGCGGCTGCTGCCATTTGGGGGCCTCGAAGCTCTCGAAGATGGGCGCATCCTGCAGCCGGATCGCCACGTTCATCAGCGGGCTGCCTTGCGGGTCAGTCGAGATCATCAGCTGATTACGGCCGGGCTGGAACAGGGGCAGTCGCTCAGGGTCAAAGCGGTAGCGGGCTTCGATTTTCCAGTCCTGGGGGAATATCGCGCCGGCCCGGGGCACGCGACAGTTTAGCACCACGTACCTCGCCGCTGAGACGTTCTGCTCAAATCGGAGGGGAGCGCGACAGTCGCTCTTGGTCAGTTCCCGCTCGGCGATTATTTGCTGCCCCTCGGCGTCGCTGGTCAAGCGTAGAATCAGGCGGTCCTCGTCGTCAAAGGAGGCGGCGGCCAGCGAGCAAGTAACCGAATCAAGCATCATATCCGGCGGCTGGGGTAGGGGAAAGGTGATCGGCCCGGTCCGTGGCATCCATAGCACCCGGGCACCGTTCTGCAGATACTGCCCGCGCCACTGCTTGCCCGCGGGGAGCGCATCGTAGGTGAGCTTGGTGACAAACTCCTCGGTCGCGAGCGTGTCGTAGTCGGTCTGGCCGACGCCGACCCAGTACTCCCAGAGTGCCGTGCCCGCCGGATACAGCGTCACTCTGCCCTGGCAGAGCAAATCGTCCCACAAGGGCACCTCGTTGATGACGATATTGCGCGCCCGCTGGCCCGGGTACTTGGTGAAGTCGCATCGGTCAGCAATAATGATCTCCGGGCGCTGCGCGAAGCTGCTTTCTACGACCAGCGCGTGCGCCCACCTGTCCACCTGCACTGCGGCGGGCACCTGCCCCCGGGGAGCCAGCCCGACCGCCCCGCGCCGCAGCGCCTCGTATATCGCCAGCTCGCGGCTCGCCGGCGGCGCCAACTCGTCAGCAGCGCAGGCGTAGTGTCCCGAGAGCAGCATCATAGCCAACAGCATCCAGATTACTGAGCGCGTCGGCATCGTTGCCTCCTCGGCTGATGGTGTGTGAGCTTACGTGTCACTGTCAGCGTCGTCCGTCAGCTTCTCCAGGGCACGCTGGGCGCGGACCATGGTGTTGTGCTCGGGATGGTCGGCAGCCTTGAGAAGCGTCGGTATGGCCGCGGCATCGCCGATCTCGGCAAGCGCTTCCGCTGCGACGGAAGTGACCGGGTAGAAGTCGTCGGCACGGAGCAGGATTGTCTCGATAGCCGGCACGGCGCGCCGGTCACCGATGCTGCCCAGGGCCTCGATGAGCACCATCTTCAAACGCCAGCGGCGGGCCGCTTCCAGGGTAAGGGGGGCCTCTTCGTCCGTCCGCACACCCCGGTAATTGTATATCACCGGCGGGTAGAGATCGGCTGCCTCCTCGCGCTCCAGCAGCTCCAGAAGCAGCGGCACTGCCGCCGCCTCGCGCCGCTCCCCGAGCGACTCAACCGCGGCTGCCTGTACCCGCCAGTCGGGGTACTGCGCAAGCTCCAGTAGCTCCTGGATGCTCTCCTCGGAGGTCGCAAAAGCCAGTCGCACGGCGCGGTTGGCCCGGTTAGACCAGGTCGCCTCGTCGCCGGTAGGCGCTGCTTCTGTCGTGGCCGCTAGGCGGACAAGGCGCCCACCCGGATAGTCTTCGCTCTTGGCCAGTTCGCCATTGACCAGGATGATCCGGTCTTCGCGGGCGCCTAGCTTGATGGTGAGGCCGTCAACTCCGTGATAGTTGATAATGAGCGCATCGCCGGAATGCAGTGCTAATTGTGACTGGTCAGTGGTGAAGTGCAAAACCCCGGTAAACTCGTCATTGAGGCAGATAACGCCGGCGCTGAGCTCACCGCTGATCGGAACATCTGCGTCGAGACGCCACTGGCCCTGCTGCACGCGTGTTGCCTCCAGGAAGCAAACGGTTCCCTGTGTGTGGACTGCGACACGCGCATCGGTGCTCAGATCACCCGCCTTGACCAGCAGATGATCGTGATTGTCGCACACAATGGTGTCGGTGCGCTCGCCGCGACTGACCTGGAGGACGCAGTCGGCCATGCGGGTGAGGTGGGGGGGCGAAGCTGTCTCCACCAGCCGCATCAGGCGAATCGGCGCGCCAACGGTGGCGCCATCTGGCGAAACAGTGACAATCTCCACCCGGTTTTCGCCGCTGGTAACAAAGCCGCTGACGTCAAAGACCTGGGGTATCATCACCGGGTTGTGCGGGCCGCCGCCGAGTTTGGGTTCAATAATAGTATGGCCGTTAATCATCAGGCCTGAGCCCTCGATCCACTGGTTGATCCACAGGTACAGTCCCTCAGGGTCGGCTTCTTCCCCGGTGAACGTCCGGCTGAAGGTGTGGACTGTGTCCGGGCCATACCGCGCAGTCTGGCGGCAGGCGTGTGCGATTTCGACCTGCTGTACGCTATTTTTGCCGTCGGCTTGATGCTCCCATGTCCCGTCCAGTTCAAGTAGTGTCTCCAGCCTCGGCTCCGGCCACAGCAGAAAGGCGATACTCGAGGCAGTGCCGTGGGTGGCGAACGAAGCACGCACCGAGGTGGGCTCGGGCACAAGCGGGAAGCCGTCGGCGTCATCAAGCTCCGCTGGGGCGCTGTCTTCGGCCACGAAATGCAGCCGGTTCATCTCGGGAGTGTCAACGACAAGGCCGGTAGCTGATCTGCTCACCTCGCGGCGCAGGAAGAACTGATGGCGGTAAGCGTGGGGGGTGGTCGCCTGGAGCCGGTCGGATATGATGTAGTACTCGTCGTTGACCATCAGCGAGGTGCGCTGGGCGAGTTCTAGATCATAGTGGGGGCGGTAGAAATCAGTGGCGTCAGCGGTCACTGCTGCCAGCGATTCGGTTGTGCCAAAGGCGAGCGCGTGGCCTGTGCGGGGTGTTTCCGGGGTGTAGTAGCCCTGGTCATCTATTACTACAGAATTGGAGGCACCAACCGAGCCGTGGCCCACGCCCATTTTCAGCAGCCAGTTATCCCGGTCAAAGGCGCTCCCATCGGCGGTGAGGTACCGCTCCGTGTTGGCGGCCAGACCGGCAGTGATGAACCGATCGAAGACCTCTGTAGGGTAGTGGAACAGGGCACATTCGGGCCCGGCCGTGCCGTCCACGAAGAAGGGGCTACCGTCGGCTTCCAGGATGACTGCATTGGGATTGACCTGGGTCCGCCCGACGTGCAAGCCCGCGCCGCAGCGATCCCACATCTGAAACACTCGCATCCTGCGCTGTGGTGCGACTAGGCCCGCCGCGGTATGCTGCTCGTCCCACGACGGGGACGGATTGCTGTCGGGCAGCTCCTGGTCGGGCCAGAATACGAGCGACCACAGCCGGTCATCGTTGCCGAAGCCCATGCGCCCTTCGATGTTCCAGAGGTCGAGCTGCTCGATGACGGCCAGCGGCTCGGAGCAGTTAGTCCACCGCGCCAGCATGACAAGCGGCGTCTTGGTATCACAGCGCCGGAACCCCTTGCCCCACGGCACTGTCAGGCCGCCGGGACTGTGGATGTGCATGACCATCTCGAGCATGTCCAGGACCGAAACCTCGTTGGGCGGGTAGCG
>CAYNMY010000291.1:0-3926 GCA_964398275.1 uncultured Armatimonadia bacterium
CGGCAGCTTTGGAGGAACAAACTGATTGAGGGGGGCGTTAGGTAATAGAGAGCCGGAGCCTGACCACGCAATAGGCCGAATTGCACTTGCCGATTGCACTGGGAGAGGTGCTGAGCCGATAGCTACTTCGCACTTGGCTGGGGGAAACTTTTCGTCGGGCTGGAGCGTCTGAATAGGTGTACAAGAGTAATCAATAATAGACACAAGTTTCCGTTTCCTGCTACAAATGCACAGGAGAGAGCAGAGCTATGCAGCTATGGCAGAGGTTCACCCCACGCGCGCGGCGCGCCGTGCTGTTAGCGCACGGTGAAGCCCAGCGCAGCCGGGTACAACTGATAAGCACCGAACACCTGCTTATGGGGTTGTTGCGTCTGGGTGATGGATTGGCGGTGGAGGCGTTGGAGGTGGCGCGTGTCGATCTGGAGATGCTGCGCTCCGAGCTGGAAGAGCGTATGGAGCTGGGCGCGATCGAAGAGACCACTCGGGAGCTGTCGTTTACCCCTGATGCTCAGCAGGTCCTGCAACTTGCCTATGCCGAGGCGCGGCATCTGGACGACGCACACATCGGCACAGAGCACCTGCTGCTTGGTCTACTGCGACTGGGTAAGGGTCCGGCCTACCGACTGTTACAGCGCTACGGGCTGGAACTACGCCAAATGCGTCATTTGATCCGCGAGCTGGGGGGAGACGATTCGGGCCGGGCGGGGGAGGGCGGCAAGTCCAAGACGCCGCACCTCGACCACTTCAGCCGGGATCTGACCCAACTGGCGCATGCGGGGAAGTTAGACCCGGTGATTGGCCGGGAGGCTGAGATTGAGCGGGTCATGCAGATTCTATGCCGGCGGACCAAGAACAATCCGGCCCTGATCGGCGATGCGGGTGTGGGCAAAACTGCCATCGTCGAGGGTCTCTCCCAGCGCATCACCGCCGGGGAGGTGCCGGGCCTGCTCACGGGTCGCCGCCTGGTGGCGCTGGACCTGGCCAGCCTGGTAGCCGGTACTAAGTACCGAGGCGAGTTTGAGGAGCGGATGAAGCGGGTCCTGGAAGAGATTCGCAACGCCGAGGGGCAGATCATCATTTTCTTGGATGAGCTGCACACGGTGGTCGGCACCGGAGCGGCGGAAGGCGCGATGGACGCCTCCAATATCCTCAAGCCAGCGCTGGCCCGCGGCGAGTTGCAGTGCATCGGCGCGACTACCCTGGACGAGTATCGCAAGTATATCGAGAAGACGCCCTCCCTGGAGCGCCGCTTCCAGCCGGTTATGGTCCGCGAGCCCACCCAGGAAGAGACAATGCAGATCCTGGAGGGTATCAAGGAGCGCTACGAGGACTTCCACCAGGTCTACTACGCGCCCGAGGCACTGGCGGCGGCGGTGGATCTGTCCTGCCGTTATATCACCGACCGGTCGCTCCCCGACAAGGCGATTGACTTGATTGATGAGTCCGGCTCCCGGGTGAAGCTTCGCCAGTACAAGATGACGACCGACGTCCAGACGCTCGCGGAGGGTCTGCACGAAGGGGAAGATGAGGCCAGGCCGGCGTGGGGTGACTACGCCGGTTTGCCGGGGGAAGTCCCCGAAACGACGGAAGTAGCGCAGGACGCCGAGCAGCCCTACGTCTACCGCGAAGACATCGGGCAGATTGTATCCACCTGGACGGGCATCCCGGTAACCTCGCTGACCGAGGAGGAGTCTGATCGCCTGCTGCGGATGGAGGAAGCCCTGCACGAGGACGTGGTCGGACAGGACGAAGCGCTCACCATCGTCTCCCGGGCAGTACGGCGGGCGCGCGCCGGCATCAAGGACCCACGCCGGCCCACGGGCTCATTCATCTTCCTGGGGCCGACCGGCGTCGGCAAGACGCTGCTGGCCCGGGTGTTGGCTCGCTTCCTGTTTGGCGATGAGGACGCGCTGGTGCGGATTGATATGAGCGAATACATGGAGAAATTCGCCGTATCCCGGCTGACTGGAGCTCCACCTGGGTACGTGGGCTACGAGGAGAGTGGCCAGCTCAGCGAAGCAGTGCGCCGCCGGCCCTACTCCGTGGTGCTGTTTGACGAGATCGAGAAGGCCCACCCGGAGGTCTTCAGCGTCCTGCTCCAGATAATGGAAGATGGCCGCCTCACCGACGCTCAGGGGCGCGTAGTGAACTTCAAGAACACGGTCATTATTATGACCAGCAACGTGGGCGCCCGGCTGATCAGCGAAAGTAGCACGATGGGCTTCGCTACCGAGGAGGAACAAGCCACCGCCAAGCAGCACCAGCGCGATTACGAACGGATGAAGAAAAAGGTCACCGACGAGCTGCGCAAGACCTTCAGTCCCGAGTTCCTCAACCGGGTGGACGACGTAGTCGTCTTCCACGCGCTGACGCCGGAGCAGATTGACCAGATCATTGACCTGGAGCTGCGCAATATCCATGAGCAGTTGGGCAGCCGGGGTTTGGTGCTGCGGATCAGTGAGGAGTTGCGGGCCCATTTGGCTGAGGAAGGCTATGAGCCGTCCATGGGCGCCCGGCCGCTGCGCCGCGCGATTCGCCGGGTTATCGAGGACCCGCTGGCCGAGCGCGTCCTGCAATGGGGCGACGAGGTCCAGGGCGAGCTCGTGGCCGATTTCCGCGACGGCGAAGCGACCTTCGAGCTGGTTGAGGCCGGCGTGTTCTCCCCATAAAGCGAGAACCACTCTGAAACAACACCGGGACAAGCCCTCCTTTTGGGCTTGTCCCTTTTTGTGTGGCAAGTCTCTTGGTACCATAGACTTGCGGCCTATAGCCTCTGGCGGCAAGCGCATTGAACCAATGGTAGGAGCGACATTCCTGTCGCGACGGAGAAACGGCAGGCGCATACGCTCTTTGTATAGCGCAACACTTTCGCCGCTACAGGTGGCAGCGAGCACGGGTGCCGCGCTAAGTCAACGCCTACTGCCAGTACTGCGGGTCGCGCTCTTGCAGGAAGGCGAGGACCTGCTGGTAGTCTTTGATGCCGGCGGTAGTGCCGATCGCAGTGGTAGCCAGCGCACCCATGGCGCAGGCGAAGCGCGCCGCCCGCTCCAGCTCCCAGCCGTGAAGGTAGCCATAGACAAATCCGGCGGTGAAGGCGTCGCCCGCGCCGGTGCCATCTACGACGTCCACCTCATAAGCGGGCAGGGCTATTTCCTCATCGGCGGTGAAGACGCGGGCCCCTTCGGGCCCATTGGTCAGGCCCACGATCTCTATCCCCATATCCAGTAGGAAGGCGGCCACATCTGAGGGGTCCTTCTGGCCGGTGATCTCTTGTGCTTCGACGAGGCTGGGCAGGAATATGTCCGTATGGGGCAGCACCGGTGCCAGCGTTTCCAGCCACTTACCGGTAGCGTCCCAGACCACGTCCAGGACGGTCGTCAGCCCGGCCTGCTGGGCCTCGGCCATGACCTGGGCCTGGGGCTCGCCGTCAAACCCGGGCATGGCCAGCGCGCCGGCCATGTACAGAAGCTGAGCAGACTTCGCTAGATCCATATCCAGTTGCCCGGGTCGGATCTCGCCGTCGGCGCCGACAGCGTGGACGAAGGTACGCTCGCCGGCGCTGTCCACCATGATCAGCGTGGCGGCAGTCCCGGCAGCGTCGGTGCGGTAGACGCCGCTGGTGTCAACGCCGTGCGCCTGGAGTTCCTCAAGGGCGAAGTCCCCCAGGCCGTCCTGGCCGACGCAGCCCATAACAGCCACGTCCACGCCCAGTTTCGCCAGACAGCGGCCGCTGTTGGTGGCGTGGCCGCCTAGACCCATGCCGATCTCGTCAACCGGTAGCAGCCGTCCCTTTTGGGGCCATTGATCAACCGGGCGGGCCCATACGTCCACGACTATTATTCCCAGACAGACTACCTGCGGCATGACGGTCGTCCTCCCTGTGCAGCGCAAGTCACTGGCGAGTGGCAGGATCGCCGGCGCGGAGC
>CAYNMY010000292.1:0-3923 GCA_964398275.1 uncultured Armatimonadia bacterium
CCGCAGAAATGCGCCTGACCGCTGAGGACGTCTACTGGGGCGCTTTGCTGGGTACCTGCGAGATGCTCCGGGCCGGCGTGACCTGCTTCAACGATATGTACCACATGCCCGACCAGGCCGTGCGCGCGGCGATTGACGGGGGCATCCGCGCCTGTCCGTCGGGCGTGCTGCTCGGCTTTCTGCCCAACGCGCAGGACCTACTGGAGGAGGCTATTGCCTTTGTCGGCCAGCTCAAGGACGAAGGGCACCCGCGCGTTCATCCGATGCTGGCTCCCCATGCTGTCTACACCTGTCCCGACGCGATGCTCGAGAAGGTAGGGGAGGGGGCCGCCCGGCTTGAGGTCCCAATTCACATCCACCTTGCCGAGACCGCTTCCGAGGTCCGAGACAGCTACGACGAGCACGGCGAAAGCCCCGTAGCCCACCTCCACCGCCTGGGGCTGCTCGACCTGCCCGTGTTGGCCGTCCACTGCGTCCACCTCAGCGAGGATGACATTACCATCCTCGCCGCCCAGCAAGTGGGCATTGCCCATTGTCCCACCAGCAACATGAAGCTGGCCAGCGGCTTCGCACCCGTGACAGCATTGCTGGAAGCCGGTACGATTGTCGGACTGGGCACTGACGGCTGCGCCTCGAACAACAACCTCGATATGTTGGAAGAAGTGCACATAGCTGCCCTCCTGGAGAAGGGCCATTCGGGGGATCCCACCGTGCTGCCGGCCCCGACGGCGCTGGCGATGGCGACCCGCCTCTCCGCGCAGGCCGTGTACCTGGGCGATTTGATCGGCACGCTGGAGGCGGGCAAGCGTGCTGATGTCATCGTGGTAGATATGAGCCGCCCGCATCTACAGCCGCCGCGGGACCCGTTCTCCCACCTGGTCTATGCGGCCCGCGCTGCTGATGTGCGCACCACCATTGTCGAGGGCGAAGTAGTTATGGACGAGGATGAGATACTGACCGTAGACGAGGCTGAGGTCATCGCCCGCGCCACCGAATGCGCCGACCGCCTCCTCGGCTGACGGGCCGGGGCTAAGGCCAGCCTTCGCCGCCTACCGAAGGGTTGCCGTTCGGTACGACAGGCGTCTCGCCTGTCGACCGGTGAGACACTCCTTTGCCGTCTGCCGAAGGGTCGCCGTTCTCGTCGCTACCGTCCGCCCCTCAGTACTCAACCTTCGCCGCCTTGCCACTCGCAGCGGCGCGCCAGATTGCTTCGGTAAGTTGTATGACAGGCAGGCCACATTCGGCGGGCGCGGCGATCTCCTCGGTGCCTCGGATAGCGGCGATGAAATTAGCATCGGGGTCGCTGCCTTTGGGCATCTCGCGCCGGGGTACCTTCTGTTCGGGGCTGCCTGGTGCCAGGTGGTAGACATCCTGCATATTGCGGATGATCAATGCCCCTGTGGTCCCCCACATCACGATGTCTTCGCAGACGCCGAAACCGGGGGGTGCATTGCCGATTACCGAGAAGTTGCACAGCGCACCACCACGGCACTGGACACTGGCGGCCGATACGATGTCCACCTCGGTATCCAATTTATCCACGAAGGCGGAGACCACCTCGGGCTGGAGCTGTGTCATCCAGAGCACCGCGTCGAGCAGATGGCTGGCTGAGTCGTTGAGTTGCCCACCGCCGGCCAGTTCGGGTTTGACGCGCCAGGTGCGGCGAGTCAGATAGTGCCACGCCTGCGCCTGCCAGGATGAAGCAAAGGTAACCTCGCCGATGGCGCCGCTGGCGATCGCCTGGCGGCAGTACATATACGTTGGCATGGTATGGCGCTGGTAGGAGATACCCAGGATGAGACCGGTCGCCTCGCGGGCGGCGATCACGTCCCGTGCCTCCTGGGTGCTGCAGACCAGCGGCTTCTCACACAGCACGTGACAGCCCGCCTCCAGAGAATCAATGATCTGCTGGTAGTGCAATGTGTGTGGCGTACTGATCACCACTGCATCAGGCTGAGTATCGGCGAGGAGCTTGCGGTGATTTCGGAATCCGGGCAGGTTGGGCTGCTGGACAGCCTCGCGCGCTAAGGCGCGGGCCTTGGTACTGGGGTCCGCCAGACCGACAAGCTCTACCCCTTTGATCTCGCTCATCCGTTTGAGATGTCCCCGGCCGTTGCCACCACAGCCGATGAGACCTACTTTGATTGGTGCAGCTTGAGTCATTTGATCGCTCCCTGGGCTTGGATTGGCGGGTGAATGCGCGCGCCGCCTCCGCGTAGGTACAGTTCGGCGCAAGGTTCGTTAGAGCCAGCTCATTCTCCTGCTTGCGAGGGCGTTTGTTTCCATCTGGACCGGGTTTATTCGCAAGGAATTGCAGGTATTTTCCTGCGGTTGGGAGGGGCAACGAGAGTTGTGAGCACTCTGTATAGGATTGCCCGCCCAATCCTGGCCAAAACTGCACGGAACCCGCCAGATTTCTAGCCCTGCTACCTGCCCGAATTGCTTGACGAAAAGCCGGATTTATGGTATAATCACAACGATAAAAGCGGGATGGAAATGGACGCGCTCAGGTGCCGGCAAAGAGGCACTCAGCGATAGCCGTAAACTCAGTCGTTTGGACCGAGTTTTCCGTGAATTAGTGGTCTCTGCGAACGGTAGTTCACCATCTGTTTCTGCCCTCCATTTGCCCTCCCTCGGGCAGATTGACTGCTCTTCGTCCGCGACTAAGTGACTCAGTATATCTGCGCTTGAATATGCGGCGCCCAAGGCCGCACATCAGCTAGGAGCTACGATTGATGGCCAAAAAGAAGAAGAACGCCTACACTGCCAAGCAAATCAAGGTACTCAAGGGGCTTGATGCTGTCCGCCGTCACCCCGCGATGTACGTGGGTAGCACCGGTCCACGCGGTCTGCACCATATCGTCAATGAGGTAATTGACAACAGCATTGACGAGGTCTTTGCCGAGGAGTGCGGCAAGATCGAGGTGACGATCCACCCGGGCGACATTGTCGAGGTCGCCGACGACGGCCGGGGCATTCCGGTTGATATGCACCCCCAGGAGAAGCGTTCCGCGTTGGAGGTGGTGATGACCACCTTGCACGCCGGCGGCAAGTTCGGCGACGACGGCGGCTACAAGGTCTCCGGCGGGCTGCACGGCGTGGGCGTCTCGTGCACCAATGCCCTGTGTGAGTGGCTGGAGGTGGAGGTCTGCCGCGACGGCCATCGCTACTCCCAGCGCTACGAACGCGGGATACCCAAAGCCAGGGTCAAGAAAGGCGCCAAGTCCAGGAAGCATGGTACCACCATGAAGTTCAAGGCCGACCCGGAGATCTTCGAGGAGACGGTCTTCGATTTTGATACCATCGCTAATCGCCTCCAGGAGCTTTCTTTCCTGGCAGGTGGCGTGCGCATAACCTTCACCGATAAGCGCCCCGGCCAGGAGCGCGAAGAAGTCTACCATCACAAGGGCGGCATCCGCGCCTACGTTGAGTACCTTAACGAGGGCAAAAACACCGTTCACAAGCCCATCCATTTCGCCAGCACCGGCGAAGATGTCGAGGTGGAGCTAGCGCTTCAGTACACCGACAGCGTCCATCCCAACCTCATCTCCTACGCCAACGCCATTCACACTACCGAGGGCGGCACGCACATGTCCGGCTTCAAGACCGCGGTGACTCGTGCGGTCAATACTTATGGCTTCGCCAGCGGCCTGCGCAAGGAGAAGGAGCGCCACTTCAGCGGCGATGAGGTACGCGAGGGCATGACCGCAGTCATCTCGGTGAAGCTGTTACACCCCCAGTTTGAGGGCCAGACTAAGACTAAACTGGGCAACACTGAGGTTGAGGGGCTGGTCGCCTCGGTGGTCTATGACAAGCTGACCACTTATCTCCAGGAGAATCCGCGCGTCGCCAAGCGCATCATCAACAACGCCACCGGCGCGGCTCGGGCCAATGACGCCGCCCGCCGCGCCGCCGACGCCACC
>CAYNMY010000293.1:0-3875 GCA_964398275.1 uncultured Armatimonadia bacterium
AAGCTTTCCAAAGGGTCGAATCTAAGGAACTAAACGGATACGTTCCTACTATTGCCTCCTCGGTCTGGTAGGTCGGATAAGGGGCCATATTAGCCGCGATGTGACGCCATTGGGCAACCTGGTCCAGATCCACGCCCAGGATCTGGGCCGCCTCCGCAGCCGTGTTAAGTTGCCACTTGATGGCGCACAGAGCCGAGATGCTATCTTTGTTGCGCGCAAACTGATAGGTTAGGCCCCAGTTCTCCTGCGAGACGGTGGGGATTACGTGGAAATAGCCATCTTCTTCAGGGGTTACATAATCGGCGTAGAACTCGGCGCCGGCCTTCAGCCAAGGGTAGGCGTGCTCGCGCAGGTACTCCTCGTCGCCGCCATAGTCGTAGCGATTCCAGAGCACCTTGACCAGCATCGCCGTCAGGTCCATCCCCTGCTCCCAGATGACGTTGGAATGGTAGATGGTCTCGGTCCGCACCGGCACGTGGGTCAGGCCCACCATGGCCCCGCGGCAGCCATAGACCTCCTGGGCGTTGCGTCGCGCCCGGGGCAGCAGGAATTCGGCCAGGTCGTACCAGATTTCCAGTTGGTCGAGCCGGTTCTGTACGTACTGCGGCTCCGTATGCGTCTCGTTGAGGTGCACATCGCCGTGCCACGGCGACCAGTCCTGTTCCAGATAGGCGAAGATTGCGTCGGCCTCCCACTCGGAGGCCTGGGGCTGCGTCCGGCCGGCATAGGCGTATCCCCAGGCCCTGAAGACCTCTTGCATTACCGCGGCGTTCTGCTGGGACCTGCGGTAGTAGACCCGCCCTGTCTCCCGGCTCTGGTAGTACCTGCGCCACCAGGCCTCATTCTCGGCCAGCAGCGCCTCATACCCGTCACGTTCCGCCTTTAGCAGCTCCTGTTGGGCCGCCGCCATCGGGTCGTCGGCCTCGGCGCTGGTCACGACTGTGGCCAGAATGGTGAGGGACTGGCTAGCAATAGTAGCGGTGGCCGCCGCACCTGAGGCGTTGCGGATCGGTTCATACCAGGGCATAAGGTGGTGGGGGGTAAGGCTCTCGCGGCTCTGGCCTTCCTTACCCCCGTGTGCGGTCACCGAGAAGTAGGGGGGCGTACCCAGGCCGGTTTCGCCCTCAACCACTTCCACCTCATAATCCTCACCAACCACCAGCCCCATAAAGACGTACCAGAATCCGTCGGGGAAGGTAGCCTCACCGTGAAACTCCTGGCGAATCCAGAAGAAGCGGCCCTCACTGCCCGCTGTGGGTGGTTCTAAGGGCCCATTGGCCGGCGAATCCTTAGCATAGTCATAGTCCGGTAAAGGTTGCGGGTCGTCAGACTCCAACCAGGTCATAGTACCGGGCTGGAGGGTGTCGCGATGCCGGTACAGTCGCACCCGCAAGGGCTGGGTAAGCCCCTCAAACTGCCCGCGCACTATGATGATATTGCGCGTCATCGGTGTCAGACTCTCGACGGTGCCGCTGGCCTGCGCGGACTTCAGCGGTACGGTGACCAGACCATCACTATGCCGCAAGGCAGCGGTCGGCTGCTCGGCACCAGTCAGGTCGGGGCACATCAGGATGAGCTGGCCTACCGGCTTGGGACATGGAAAGTCATAGGCACTGTACGAGTCATAGTGGCTGTTCAAGTTGCTAAACCGATTTGCATTGTAGTCTTCGCTAAAGCACCGCTCGCGAATCTGCTCCAGGGTTATCGGCTTCTCGGGGAAGTAGCGTCGGTCCCACACATCGGTCTTGCCGAAACTCCAGGTGAGCTGCTCCGGCGGGCCCCATAGCGAGACCTTGAGTTCGTCATTGCCCATCCGTATCGCCTTGCCTCCGAAGCATTGACCGGCTGGCGCAGGGTCGTCGGGGATTATCACACGTTGCTCAGTACTCGTCTGGGCCAGTTCCCACAGTGGCTTCTGCTCGGCCCACAGGGTCAGTTGATCAGCACTGGCGGGCTCGTTCATGATATTATCTCCCTCCGTATTGTCATCGGTCAGCCCGGCAGCGTGCTGGGCCGGGGTTAGTGCAATCACCAAGGTTACTGCCACTAGTAAGCTTGCCAGAGATGTCCCGTGTCGAATTTTCTGCTCCTCCTTGCGCACAGTACTTGCGATGATGGCTATCAATACACGCAATTATAGGTGCGTCCTGCAGGCAATTCGTTACGGCAGCAGGATGAGGTCGCCGGCATTCTCCAACACGTAGTTTGTCCCGCCAGTCCCCTTCCATACGACCCACGTGTCCGCAGCGATCTTACGCACCCCGATATTGAACCACAGCTTCTTGGCCTTGCTGGGGTCAATTCCCGTCCCCGCCCACGGAATCCGCCACTCGCAGGTCCAGCCCTCCGAGCCGACCTGGGCAGCATAGGTGACGGCATCTGCGAGCTTACTCGCTGCCTCCTGGGGCGTGCCTGCCTGGGTGCCGCTTTCGAACTGGCCATCCGGGTACCCGTACAGGTCTAAGATTGGCCCCGGCTTGTCACCGGAAACATCCTGGAAGGCGATCTCGACCCCATCTTTCTCGCCCCAACTGCCCTCGGTCTTAAGGGCCTTGGGGTCCCGGACGAGATTTCGGATTCCAATGTACAGCGCCTCGTCATCATAGGCGGCGACGGCATAGCTCTTGGGCGCATCGATGGATACGCCGGTCCAGTACTGCTGCAAGACCACCGTCCGAGTAGTATCGTCCCACGGCCACTCGCCGACCTCACCGTCCACGATGATTCCCGTTGTGTCCTTGCCAGCCTTAAACTCCAGACGGGCCTGTGGCTCGGGTGGGGACAGCTCGTGTGTTTCCTCATCAAGGACGAGCAGCCAGCCTTGTGCTGGCTCCACTGGTATCTCCTCGGACGGGTCGAAGAGCGCTGCCTCCTGAAAGTCGGGGATAGGGGGAGCGTAGAGACTCGCTTTCTGAGGATCTATTCCTAATGCCTCCCAATCTATCCGCAGCCGGCAGCGCACCGGCTTCCTCACGCCCCATGCGCGATCCGGCTGATTCACCCAAGTGGCCAGCGCTACCAGTACCTTGCCCGGCTTAACGTAGACAGTGGCCAATACATCCTCATGGTCGGTCTTGATCGGACAGGACGGGACCCAGTAGCCAATCATTTGGGCATCCTGGATGCCGAAGTCGTCCCACAGCTTCCAGACATGTTTCGGATCCCCGTCGTTGTAATAGCGGGCGCTCATGCCATAGACCATCCCCCGCCATTGATGGTTCCCGATGTCCTCCAGCATTTCACCGTATAGGCCGAAGGGAATGCCAGAGATTTCCACCAGCCAGTAATCGGGAGACTCATTGTAGTCGTACCTCTCTCCGAACCAGAGAGTGTTGATATAGGGGAAATGCTCCATATCCCGGCAAGCGGGACTGACTCTTTGGTCACCATAAAGAAAGCCGTTGCCGCAATGGAAGTCAATCAGACAGCCGGGGCGCTCCCTGTCCATCACCTTGCGCACCCGCTTCATGATCTCGCGGTCGTAGCCGATGCCATCCAGGTACAGGCCGTCAATCTTCACATTCTTGATCAGCCACCCCAAGCCCTCTAGATAGTAATTATGCCAGCGGGATAAGCCCGTAGTAGCGAGGGCGGCATCCATCTCGCCATTGCCAAGCGGGTGGTGCCAGGCCGGGGCGTAGTTAGAGACCAGATGCTCGCGCAGCCAGGAGTGCCCTCCGCCGGCCGAGTCACGGAAGATTTCATAGCCCAGGCTGCGCAGCGCAAATATCTCCGCACAATGGTTGCTTAGCTCGCGAACCGTGTAGTAAATCTTGAGCTTGACGCCCTTCTCATGCGCTCGCTCAACGCAGGCGGATAGTTGGTCCACAGCGACGAAGGGATAATTGATATGAGGGTTGGGTGGTTGGCCATGG
>CAYNMY010000294.1:0-3868 GCA_964398275.1 uncultured Armatimonadia bacterium
CAACTATGTGCTGAGCGTGGCCGCGACTGATCGCTACGACCGCAAAGAGAGCCATTCTAATTACGACTCCTCCGGTGGTAAACTGGTGGACGTGGCCGCGCCGGGCCAGGTCATCTACGGCCCGACCTTCTACAATCCCGCCTTCCCCAAGTTCGACGAGTACTGGGGCACCAACACCGGTACCTCCTTCTCCTGCCCGATCGTCTCAGGCATGGCCGCGTTGCTCATTGCGCAGAATCCCGGCCTGCGCGGCAATCCGGCCACCGTTTACGAGCTGATTCGGAATACGACCGACGATATTGACGCGCAGAACCCCGGCTACGCCGGCAAACTGGGTACCGGGCGAGTCAACGCCGCTCGTGCCCTGGGGCTGCCCACCGCACCGGAGCCGGTCACCGACCTGGTAGCCGGGGATACCGTCGGCGACCAGGGCGGCAGCATCAGCCTGACCTGGGTTAAGTCGGTTGACGACGGTGGCGGGAACCACTCCGTAACCTCGTACATCATCCGGCGGCGCACAGGTCTGTCCGAACCATTTACCGACATCGTCGCCCTGTTGCCCGGCACTGAGCAGTACCACGACGGCTCAGTCACCGATGGCATAGACTACTACTACCTGGTCCGAACGACCAGCCCCTCCACTTATGCCGACTCGGCGACAGTCGGACCGGTGCAATCTCGCGATGACTCTTCGCCGCCCCAGATAACCACGCTGACTGCGCGCGACCAGCCCAGCGATTCGGGGGGCGCCATTGACCTGGCGTGGACCTACACCCCGCCCGACGACTTTGCCTTCTACCGCCTGTACCGTTCCCACCGGGACTTCACTACCGTCGAGGGCCGTACGCCCCTGATAACCTTCAGCGATCCAGCTGCCGCCGAGTGGACCGATACCAGCGTGCTCGATGCCGCCGATTACTACTATGCGATCACCGCGACCGACGAGGATGATAACGAGTACAACTTCGTCCAGACCGCCGGCCCGGTGCAGTCATATCCCAACAACGACATCCCCTTCGACGCCGGCATGCAGTTCCTGTCGGCTCCGGCCATACCCCTTGACCAACATCCCGCCACCTTGTTCGGCCTGAATCCGGCGGAGCTCATCGGGCGCTACGCCCGGTATGACCGGCTGGCTGAGGAGTATGCAATCTATGCCGGGGACCCCCTGCCCGAGATCCTCCAGCTCGCCCTGGCGCGCGGCTTCTGGGTGAACCTGGCCAGCCCGGTTACGGTGACACCAGAGGGGGCCTCAGCACCGGGCGGTGACTTTGATGTCCCTCTGGAACCCGGCTGGCAGATGCCGGGCAACCCGTTCTTCGGTCCCATTGACTTCGGCGCATGCACCGTGACCTACCAGGGCAACACCATGGACCTGCTCAGCGCGTACACCCAGCATATCATCAGCGCCATCGCCTGGATCTACGATCCTGCTGACGCCGGCTACAAGATCATCGCTGGCGACGCCGTCGGCCAGCGCCAGATCGCCCCCTGGCGCGGCTTCTGGCTGCTCGCGTACCAGCCGTGCACGCTTACCATCCCCCGCCCCACCGGGGTCGTGAGTGTGCCCCAGGAACCCAGCCAGTCTCCACCTGACGACGGTGGCTGGTCGCTACGGCTGGTGGCCAGCAGCGCTACCAGCCGGGATACCGATAACTTCTGCGGGCTGCGTCCGCGCGCGGTGATCACCGAGGTTGACAACCCGCCGGCGGTGAGCGACGTGGTTGACCTGTACATCATGGCCGCGGATTCGGATCGCCGCCTCGCCGCCAGCTATGACACCCAGGCCGCTGCCGAGCACGAGTGGAACGTGGTAGTGACCTGGTCGGGGCCCAGCAGTGATGTGAGCATCTCCTGGCCGGACATAGCCGCCCTGCCCCGCGGCCACAGTGCGGTGCTCACCGACCTCGACGGCGGCGCTACTGTCAACCTCCGGCTCCAGCCCCGGTATGTCTTCACCGCTGAGCAGCCGGGCAGCCGCCACTTCGCGCTGTCCGTGACGCCGACCAGTGGCCAGCCAGTTGCGCTTATTTCGGTCGCGGCGATCCCGCGCACCGGTGGCGGCGAGCTGGTCTTTACTCTCTCGCAGCCGGCGCAGTGCGACATCCGCATAATGAATATCGCCGGGCGAACCATCCGCGTCCTTGAGCGCAACCAGGCCCATGCCGCCGGCCAGAGCATTGTGCCGTGGAATGGTCGTGCCGACACGGGCAGCAGCGTGCCCAGCGGGCGCTACCTGATCCAGGTCGAGGCCGCTGCTTCCAACGGGACGGTCGCCCGCGCCCTGCGCAGCCTGAATGTAACACGCTGATAGACAGGTGCCAGGAGTTCCTCCCAGGGAGGGCACTGCCTTGCTTATTCTTAGCCGCCAGTCGTGGTTTGCACTAACCGAGCTAGAAGTGCAGCAGACCTTCGAGCTGGCCCTGTGCTAAGGAGTGGGACTAGAGTTCCACTTCTTTGCCGATCCGTCCCGATTCGTAGATAGCGTCGAGAATGCGCTGGGTGATCAGAGCCTCTTCACCGGGCACCGGCGAGGGCTTGTTCCGACGTATCGCCTCGACGAACCGAATTATCTCCTCCTTGTACGGGTTGTCGTCGACAGCGATTTGTACCTGGGGAGTGGCATTGACCAGCATCTGCTGCTGTTCCCGGATCAGCGTCGGGGGGAACAGTTGTAGGCCGCCCTCGGTGCCGCACAGCAGCATCTGGCGGTCGTCGCACCACTCATCGGCGACGTTCAGCGCCCAACTCGTCTCCAGCCACAGGCTGGCGCCGTTCTTGAAGCGGATAAACGCACCGGCCATCTCCTCGGGGTTACCGTAGTCCTTGGGGTCGTGCGCCATTACCGAGGGCCGGTTGGCCAGCGCCAGGTAGGTGGCAGCGCTGACCGTTGCCGGCTCGGGGAAGCCCATGCAGCGTAGGGCCAGGTCGAGCAGGTGCACGCCCAGGTCGTAGACCGGTCCGCCACCGCACAGACTCGGGTCAAGGAAGCTTTTCATGTCGGGCACGCCGCGGGCCCGATGGTGCGACAGCCGCCCCCAGTAGACCTCACCGAGCGAGCCGGCATCGGCCCACGCTACCATGGTGGCCCCGTCCCATCGATAGCGCATGACCTGGGCCACCATCAGCAGCTTGCCCGCCTCGTGACCGGCCGCGATCATCTCCTCGGCCTGCGCGGCGGAGATGGCGATCGGCTTCTCCACCAGAACGTGGCAGCCCGCCTCAAACGCGGCGACTGTGCAGTCTCGGTGAAACGCATTAGGCACGCAGATATCCACCGCATCCAGCTCCACCTTATCAAGCATCTCGCGGTAGTCTTCATACAGGGCATTCTTATCCACGGCGAATTCAGCGGCGGTGCTTTCCCGCGCCGGCTGGGAAACGTCCGCTATCGCCACTATGTCGGGGTTTGCCAGTTCCGTCCAGCCCCGCATATGCCAGCTAGAAACCGCACCGGCGCCGATCAGTCCTACCCGCAACTTGTCGGCCATTGCATCTTCCTCCTTCACCTACTGCAAGCCAAAGGCCCGCAGGTTGCGGTAGCTGATAGCGCAACTCTCGAACAGGTCCATCTGGCGCTGCCAATCCTGCTCGTAGATGTACCAGCTCACGCCCGATTCTTTCCCGGCTGCGATTATGCCCGGCCAGTCCATATTCCCCTCGCCGACTTCCTTCATCTTCGTCTCGCGCCCCGTTACACCCATGTCTTTGCAGTGCACCAGCGGCACGCGGCCTTTCAGCTTGCGGAGCCACGCCGCCGGACAGCCCCCATCAGCCGCCAGCCAGTACGTATCAATCTCAAAGTTCACGACAGCGGGGTCGGTCTCGTCGGCGACAATCTCCACCCCGGTGCGGCCGTCGAACTTCT
>CAYNMY010000295.1:0-3861 GCA_964398275.1 uncultured Armatimonadia bacterium
CTCCTCGATCTCGACCACCGCCTGCAAAGGGGTCTCGCCCTGCTCCGAGCCCGGCCCGGTCTCCGTGCCGCCCTCATCTGTGGACAGAGCACTCTGCCGCTGCTTGTCCAGGTCCACCTCGGACAGTCGCTGCCCCACCCAGTTGCGCCCGGCCTGATAGCTGAGCAGGCCGGCAATAGCACAGATCAGCAGTACTATCAGCCAGAAGCCGAGGGCTTCACGCCTTTGTTGTTCCCTGGTGTTTCCCCGTAGCATAGTCTGCCCTCCCCATCTTGCTAAGCTAGTGTAACAGTTGCTGCGTCGCCGGATAGCATTTGCCCTAACCCGGAAAATTCATGAACGGCTTTCGTGAAAAACCCGCTTTTTGGGAAAAAGCCGGTTTTTCACACTTTTCCGGCAAAAACTTCTAATAGTGAGCAACAAGGCGACAAATACAGCGTGTCGTTATTCGTAAGAACCTGTGAATTGGCGTCTATGCAGTGTACGACACTATAGGCTCTCTTGCAGATGTGTACTCCTTTGCTGTGTGAGTAGTAGAGGTTAATGATAGCACGAAGACGGACGTCAGGCAAGCGAACAGCTCCTGTAAGGCTCCTTCGGGGATTATCCGAACCACACTCCCCAGCGCAGGAAGGCGCCGCCCAGCGCCGCCGACAGCGAACCCCAGATCAGCCCAGCGGTTATGAAATGCCCCAGCGCAAAGCCCAGGAAGGCGGGCAGCGCCTGCAAGTATAACCGGCTGCCCCCGTAGCGCAGGATCAGAGTCTTGGCGAGCCAGACGATCAGAAATGGCGACCATACCAGGTTGCCGTAGGCGCAGGCCACCACGTAGCCGATGGGATGCAGCGGGAAGGCCAGCCAGCGCGCCCGCGCAGTACTGAGCAGCCCGCTGAGCAAGCCACCGAAACAGGTCGCGATGATCCGCGGGACGTCCGGCGGGGTGGGCTGTTCCGCCGCATGCAGGACCTTGAGGTACTCTTGCTGGGCGTCAGGCGCGCCCCAGATGCCCCCACGCAAGCCTATGCCACCCTCCTGGTAGTAAGGCTGTAAGTGGAAAATGAACGCAGTCGCCGCGCCAAAGCCGATAGCCAGCACCATCGTCCAGGCAATTTGCCGGTAGGTTACGCCGGTCTGCTTGCCCAGGCGAAGACCCTCGATCTCATAGCCGGAGATCGTCGGGAAGTACCCGCGCGCGAGAAACCCCATCAAGGCAAACATGGTCGGGGATGCTAGATTGTGTACATCGCTGACGACCCGGGCCTGGCCCAGGAAATTCCAGATCACCTTCTGCTGCTGACCATAGGGAAAGGCCCAAACCAGCGGCACCCCGGTCTCCGCCCGCACCCGGGCATAAACCAGCGCGACGAGCAGCAGTATGCCCAGGTACAGGCCGGCCAGCCACAGCTCCATTCCCGCTGTAACCAAGAAGACGACTAGCCCGAGAATCCCCACGACTACGCCCAACAGCCACCAGTGAAGTGCAGACCGGGCATCATTGCCACCGACAACAGCTTCTCTCAATCCTCGCCAGGCCAGCCGGATCGCGTCTCGGCCCGTCCAGACCAATACCAACCCCAGGATCAGATACGCGCCAATCCCCTGCTCCTGAACAAAGGGTATGCCGCTTAAGCGGTAACCGGCTGCCGTCAGCCCCACCGCCTGTAGTCTGTGGAACAGGTAGAAGAACCATATCGAGAAGGAAAGCTCCGTCGAGACCAGATAGCCCAGCCCGATGAGTTCCGGTCGAATCTGCACGGTTAGCGGTCTTATCGCTGCCCAGGGATAATCTACTATTTGCCTGCCCAGGTTAAGGCGCAAGCAGCCCTTGGGCCCCCCAAAGAAGACTGCGCGGACCATGCAGATCACGTTCAGCACCGTGGCCAGGACGATGCCGATCCACGTCACCGGATTGCGGAAGAAGGACACCGCGGTCCGATTCCCGATTATCTCCATCGGCAGCCGCACCAGGGGGAAGACCAGCCGCTCGTGGTCTATCCAGCGCTCGGCAAAAAGCATAACCAAGCACAGCAGCGTGCCGCCGAACAGCAGGAAGAAGCCCGTCCAGGCTGCCATCGGCGTCAGCCAGGCATCCCACGGCACCTGGCCGAAGGGCGAGGCCTCGTATAACCACTGATGAACGGTGGGATCAGACGGCGACAGCCAGCCGGGAATGTGGACAGCCAACTTGGCCAGCGGAGCGGCAGCCGTCGAGTAGTAATACGGTACGCTGATACACGCGATCAAGAAACGGACTATGCCACAACCGTACATCGTCGTAGCGACTGTTACGAACAGATAAACCACTACCAGCTCGCCATTGGAGAGCGCGCGCACCAGGGGGAGCCGGCGAATGAGCGGGTTGATCGCCAACAGAAGCAACAGCGCGCTGAGGCCGGGGATTGCCGGCACCGCCTCGGTGATCTGGCAGGCCAGGGCAATGATCTCGGCCTGGCGAATCCAGTAGCCCAGCAACCAGGTCAGCACCAGACCCAGCGCCAGCATCGTCGCGAAGCGCACACCCCTCCCCGGCGGTGGCTCCGCACTCGTGTCGGTTACCGGGCTAGCGGCCGATAGAGGCTTACCTATGCTGGGCACAACACGTCATCTCCGCAACAGCGTCATACTACCGCTCAGCTTCCGTTCGGATCCGAGAGGGATGAGTACATAACCGGAACTGTTTGCCCCGCAGGTAGGTGACCAGCGTTAAGCCCAACTGGTCGGCCAGCTCCAGGCCCAGCGAAGTGGTATTCGACATCGTGGCCAGCAGAGGAATCCCAGCGCGCACCGTTTTCGTCACCATGCTGGAGCTGGCCCGGCCACTGGTCACAAGCGCCATATCAACAATCGGCAGGTCACGCAGAGCACAGTGGCCGACAACCTTGTCCACAGCGTTGTGCCGTCCCACATCCTCACGCAGGATTACTAGTTCACCACGACGGTCAAATAGCGCGGCCCCGTGGGTGCCCCCGGACTGCCCGTGCTGCTCCTGATGGTCGCGAAACTGGGGTATCATGCTCAACAGATCAGCAGCTTCCCAGACCGCCTCACCACCGAGCGTCAAGGCGCTGGGCAATCCCTGAAATAATTCCTGTGCCTCGGTGCAGTCGGTGCCTACCCGGCGCACTCGGTCCGGAGGTGTGCCTTCAATGAACACATTGACTGCATCGGATTCTGACTCGCAGTGCTGAGCCGAGAGGATTGCGCTCGCATCGGTGACCAGGCCCTCCGTCAGACAATAGCCGACGGCCAGCTCGATATCATCGCCCGGCTGGCGCATTATCACGGCAGCAGGCTGCTCATTGATACGCAGCGTAAGCGGCCGCTCCACCGGCGCCAACACCTCCTGCTCACTGAGCTGCCCATCTCTACCTAACAGACCAGCAGCAAACGACTTACTGCGCATCATCTGACCACCACCAACTATCTAGCGTTTTCCGCAGCTATTCGACCGTAGGAGCGACATCTTGTCCGCCGTATCGTTGCGAAGGCGGATCCTGTTTTCGCAGGGCATAGCCTGCTACGACACGCGAAGGCCTGTCGCGACAGGAATGTCGCTCCTACCAACGAAGTGCCCTTGCCATCTGCTCAGCCAGGACAAGTTGCTCGGGTGTATTGACGTTGAAGAATAAGACCTCCGGAGGGCCAAACCGGGTCAGTTCCGCCTCCTCGAGCCGGCATACGCTTACTGCCGGAAAGAAGTCGGCGACCCGTCTGTGACCGGCTGCGAGTGCCTCAACTATTGCCGACAGGCAACTGCGGCTGTACACCGCACACAACGTCTGATCTCGCCCAGCAACGAAAGGTACGGCAGCATCAAAATCCCGAGCGCTGACCAGCAGATTGCGGAGCAAGTCACTATTG
>CAYNMY010000296.1:0-3835 GCA_964398275.1 uncultured Armatimonadia bacterium
AGGTCAGCCTCAGCCGCCGTGTGGCCAGGTCCAACACGGTAATCAAGACATTGGTCTCGGACAGGTAGCGCTGCCCGCGCTGGAACTGCGGGCTGAAGGTCCACATGAATTCGCCGTGACCGGGCTCGCCCACGTACAGCGCGGGCAGACACTCGTGAACGTTCTGGGCGAAGTCAATGTGGGGATAGAAGAAGGTCATAATCTCCCCGGCGCCCCCCAGCGTCGCGAGCACCTGGCCGTTGCCGACTGCCGCGGTTGGTAAGTATATTCCCATATCCACCCGGCCTTGTGTGTTTTGCGCCCCAGCCGGCTGCTAAGCCTCCGCCTGCACCGGATTGGTCAAGCTGCCGACCAGGTCTAATTCTACTGTTATAATATCTCGGTCCTGGAGCTTGATGCCTTGAGGGTGGCCGACGCCGGCCGGGGTGCCGGTGGCAATGACATCGCCCGGGCGCAAGGTGATTATGCTGGAAATATACGCGATTGTCTCGGGCACGTCAAAGATCATCATCCCGGTGCTGGCATCCTGCTTCAGCTCGTCATTGAGGTAAAGCCGCAGGCGCAGATCGGCGATATCGGGCACGTCGGCCATCGGCACCGCGCAGGGGCCCATCGCAGCGAAGGTGTCGAACCATTTACCGTTGAGCCAATTGAAGAACTTATCGCGTTCGGACATCCCCTCCCGGCTGCCGCCCCACTCGCGCTCAGAGACGTCGTTAAAGGCGCTGATGCCTGCTACATAGTCGAGGGCCTCCTCGCGGGGAATGTGGCGGCCGGTCTTGCCGATAATGACGGCCATTTCGGCCTCGTAGTCCACGAATCGCGAATTCCCGGAGAGTATGATCGGGGCGCCATCGCCAATCAGAGTGTCGGGCGACGGCTTCATAAAGACGTGCGGATTGCCCTTCGGCGGCTCCTCTCCTTCTTTCTGGAAGCCGAAGGTGCTCGTCTCTACGCCGTGTTCGTGATAATTGACGGCCAGGCAGAACAGCTTGCCCGGATTGGGCACCGGCGGGAGCAAGCGCACCGCTGACCGGTCAACCAGCAGATCCTCTGCGGCACTCTCGGCAGCTTGCCGGGCCCAGTCAAGCCAGTCGGGCTGGGTCAAGACGGTTATCAGCGAATTGTCCCAGCGCGTGGGCAGGCTGGGAGGCGATCGGCTCGCCAGAGCGTCCAGGTCCACGACGCCTCCGTCCGTCAACGCGCCCACCCGTGGGCCTGCAGAATCGTCAGCTACGAAAGTGACCAGTCTCAGCGCCATTGCACTCGACCTTACTCTGTTGCAGGAAGCGGTGTGATTAAGGGGGTGGGTTGGGGACTCCTCCAGATGGTAACACAGGGCGATAGGGGTGTCAACGATGCAGCTCCCGGGGACGCGCCCAGCTCACCTCGCGCTATCAGCACGATGCCACCAGGCGACCAACCGCGGCGCGACCAACTGAACCGGCACGCAGTAGTCCCCTTTGTGTTTCCGGTAGGGGGCACCGTCCAGCGTGACTTGTTCATACGCAGTCCATGTCTGGGGCGTTTGGTGACCGGCCAGATGGCTGAACAGCAACTCCCTGAACTCATCCGTCTTGCCGACAGCCAGGAGAGCCGCAGCATACTCAGCGATGGGCCAGTTGTCAACCCATTGCCTGAAGCGGGTCATGCCGCCTGCCTCCCCGTCATGGGTGACCCGGTAGCTGATGATATCTTCCATCTGTTCCCGGGAGAGGATGCCGCTGGAAAGCAACTCCGGCCAATAGCGATAGTTCGTATAACTGGCGAATCTGTCCTGGGTCATGGTTGTAAATGGCTCGATACTGTGCGCTACTGGTGGAATGAAGGCTGGTTCACACGTTCGGTCCGTGACGGCTTCTATCGCATCCAGTATTGCTTTGCGATAAGTGTTGCACCGGTCTTCATCATCAGGCGGATCGAGCACACCCGCGATATCCCGCAGGCCCCGCCAGCACCAGGCATTATTGTGAAAGTAGATGTCAACCTGGTCCCGAGTGTCTGCTTCAGGGACGCCAGCCATCAAGCCGTTTTCGGCACCTGTCTGTTCTGCCCACAGCCAGTCGTGCATCTGCTGGACTTTAGGGCGGATGGCCTCGAACCACTCGCCATCGCCCGTCGCATCAACGAGCCGACCCACCAGGGCCAGCATCTGACCATATTCCGCCAACGAGGGGCCGTAGTAGTCAATGCGGCCGGTCCTGGTGATGAAGCGCTCGAAGTAAGAGATGAGATAGTCCCGGGCGGTTTCGCCCTGTCCCCAGTCAAGCAGGCAATTTACCAGGGAGATTATGGTAGGAGGGAAACTGTCGTGGCACTTGTGCGCATAGCGGCCAACGCCATAGTGCGGATGTCTGCCGGTGAACGTAATCAAAGCTCGAACGATTGATGCCTTGCAGGCGTTGAGCACGGTGGGATCGTGGCAGGTTATGGACGCTCCCTGGTTGAAAAACTCGGTCCAGCGATCCCTCAGCTTCTGCAATTCGCACGCGAAGTGGTCCTCGCTGATTCCTGCCTGCTCGCGCAGTTGAAAACAGCGCACCCCGCAGGGCTTGCCGTCAGCCTTCTCGACGAGACGGACGTAGACATAAATGGCGCCGGCAGGACGCCGATCCACGGCGAATGCGGTCATCTCGCACGTTTCACTCGATTCTGGATTGCGGTAGGTATATTTCACAGCGGGCAGGTAACCGTCAACCAGTTCCAGAGCGAAGTGCTCACCTTCTATCGCTGCCTGGACCCACGGGACATGCTCGGTTGGGTCAAACCATTCGGAGATTCTGCCCTCAAAGCTGACCTGTGGCTTCTCAACCGATTGCTCTGTGCCCAGGAAGGTATAATCGTGCACCGGCGGCAGTTCGTATTGATTCTGGAAAGCCACAAAGTCTTTCATCTATACCAGAGCCTCCTGATCTGGACTGGCACTGGCTGTGAGGTTCCTTGCGTCAGGCAGCGGCTCCTTCGCACCCCCAGGGGAAACAATAACGGGGCACGGGCATCTTTACCGCCGCGTGCCCAAGGGATATAATATGTACGGAAATGCCTCCACAAGATATCGGCGTATTGGTAAAGCCCGCCGGGCCCGACTGTAACCTGGCGTGTACATACTGCTTCTACCGGCCCAAAGCCTCGCTTTATCCGGATAGCCCCCGGCACCGGATGTCGGATGAGGTACTTCAGGAGTTCATCCGCCAGTACATGAGCATGAGCGGGCGGCAGGTGTCGTTTGCCTGGCAGGGCGGCGAGCCCACTGTGATGGGCCTGGAGTTTTTCCGCCGTGTTGTCTACTACCAGCAGAAGTTCGGACGCAGCGGCCAGATGGTCTCCAACTCGCTGCAAACTAACGCGATTCTGCTGGACGATGACTGGTGCCGGTTTTTGGCCGAGTATAAGTTCCTCGTCGGGATCAGTATTGACGGACCGGCCGATGTTCACGATCGCTTTCGCATCTATCCCAGCGGTACGGGCAGCCACGAGCCGGTCATCGCCGCGCTGCACCGGCTCCAGCAGCACGGCGTAGAGCACAACGTGCTGGCGATGGTGACCCCGGCCAATATTGATCGGCCCGAGCAGATCTACGAATACCTCACCGAGGAGCTGAGCCTGGAGTATCTCCAGTTCATTCCGCTGGTGGAAAAAGACCCCGCCAGCGGCAAGCTGGCCGACTTCAGCATTGCTCCTGATGCTTACGGCGAGTTCCTGTGCCGGGTATTCGACCTGTGGGGCCAGGACGCCGAGTCGCCGGTGCATGTGCGGATGTTCGACGACCTCCTTACGCTGCACGCGGGGATGGAGGCGCCCTCGTGCCTACTGCGCGAGTTGTGCGGCACGTACG
>CAYNMY010000297.1:0-3813 GCA_964398275.1 uncultured Armatimonadia bacterium
GATGTATTGGGCTACATAGACGGCCTCGGGCCGTCCCGCCTGCAGGGCTTCGGTCAGAAGCCGCAGGGCGGTGGGGTGCCGCCGATAGTTTTGGGAGAGTAGCACGCTTGTTCCCCAGGTATGAACATCGGCGTGCTCGATGGCAGTCCCCATAATGCGCTCATCAATATCCACATGGGAAACCCGGCGAAGCGCCCTGGCTGCCAGTACGGCCTGGTACCTCGTACCCGGCTCTCCTTGCAGCAGTTCGGCGATAGTGGGCCGCGGGCTCGGCATCGCACAGTACGTCGCCACGGCGATGTCAAGCCAGCGGGCTTCGTCGTCACCCACCTGCTGGGCGATCAGATTGTACGGGGTCCGGCACACACGCCAGGTGGTCCTGAATGCTGCCTTCCCCAAATACTTCCCGGCTTTGTACACGTCCTGGTACTGCCCGTAAGCAAAGGGCCCGGCCAATTCCGCCAGCAGGAAATCCTGCCCCGTGTCCCGCGGCGCTGCTATTGCCGGTTTGACGCAAGGCACTACAAGGCCGAAATCCTCCTCGGCCAGCAGTTGCCAGTCGTCCTCCGTATCGCCGTTTGCTCGGCGCAGGGGAAAAGCGAACACGTCGCCGGCGGCAAAGGTGGGGAAAAAGGGGCCATTGCGGAGGCCACGGGTATTCTGCCAGTCAATCGCCAAGTAAGGGACACTGATAATATCTCCCCGGGTAGGTGCGGTCTCCGTAGCGTCCGGATAGCAGCGCAGAACCTTTACGTGTGCGCGCATATCCAGCAGGGGGGCTTTCCAGTGAGTTTCTTCGGCGGGAATAGTTCCTACTTGGGTGACTTCGAGGACCTCACCAACGACAATGACGTCGGCCTTCTCCGCAATGAGCCACGGGCTGTAGGTAAACACCAACCGGGCCTGTCCCTGGAAAGCACCCGCGACAAACAGCAGAGCAATCACAAGGGTTGAAGTTAGGCTTGCTCGCCACATCGCTCAACCAACCTCCTGCAAACCGGCTCTTAACCGACATTGCTCATGTTGTTAGACTACGGAGTGAGCGGCTTTGTTCCCTCACAGGCTGCTCAGTCCAATGGAGATGTATTTGGTCTCCAGGTAGGACTCGATGCCCTCAGCCCCACCTTCGCGGCCCATGCCGCTCTCCTTCATACCCCCGAACGGCGCTTCGGCGGTCGCCGGGACCATATCGTTGACGCCCACGATGCCGAACTCCAGCGCCTCGGCGACTTGGAGGGCCGTGCTGAGGTCGCGCGTGAAAATGTAGGAGGCGAGGCCATAAGAAGTGTTATTAGCCAACCCGATAGCCTCGTCAGTCGAGCTGAAACTCATAATAGGCATAATCGGGCCGAAGACCTCCTCGCAGGTCAGCCGCATCAGGGGTGAAATATTGGTGAGCACCGTCGGCTCGAAGAAGAAGCCGCGCTCGAAGCCGTCCGGCCGCTTGCCGCCGACGATTACCTCGGCTCCCTTGGCGACGGCATCCGCGACAAATTGCTCAGTCTTTTTAACTGCGTTCTCGTCGCACAGAGGCCCACAATCTACACCCTCATCCAGGCCATTACCCAGCTTCAGAGCGCTGGCGTAGCGAGCCACCGCTGCGACATATTCGTCAAAGATGCTCTCGTGCACGTAGAACCGCGTGGCCGCGATGCACACCTGGCCCATGTTGCGGAACTTCCCTACAACCGTTAGTTGGGCGACTTGGTCTACATCCACGTCGGGGAAGACCAGCACCGGTGCGCTGCCGCCCAGTTCTAATGAGAGTTTCTTGATTTGCGGAGCGCTCTGCTCCAACAACTGTCTTCCTACCTCGGTAGAGCCGGTGAAACTCACCTTACGGCATATCGGGTTGGTCATAACCTCCTGGGCACACGCGAGCGCCGGACCCATAATATGGTTCACCACGCCCGGTGGGCAGCCCGCATCGTGTAGACATCCAATGACCTCCATAGCACCCAGGGAAGCCTGGGTGGCGGGGCGAGTGACGATGGTACAGCCTGCCGCCAGCGCCGCGGCAATCTTGCGCGTCGGCAGGACAACCGGGAAGTTCCAGGGAGAAATGGCGGCGCAAACCCCGATAGGCTGTTTCATTACCCAGCGCCGCACCCCCTGCTTGCTAGTAGGAATCATGCGCCCATAGGCACGCTTGCCTTCTTCGGCAAACCACTCGTAGTACGCAGCCACTGCGTTGACCTCGCCCAATGACTCAGCGAGGGGTTTGCCCACTTCTAGCGTAACCCAGCGGGCAATTTCGTCGGCTCGCTCGCGAACCAGGTCAGCAGTGCCTTTAAGCACCTCGCCTCGCTCATAGGCCGTCAACCCTCGCCAGGAGTCGAAGGCTGCCTGGGCTGCCGCCAGCGCCTGGCGGACATCTCCCCCACTCCCGTAGGGAACTTCCTCTATAATCTGTTCAGTGGCCGGATTGATGATGCCGACTGACTCACCGGTCGAGCCGTCGCACCATTGACCATTGATGTACATCCTGTGCCGTTCGCTCATTGTGCGTCGCCTCCATAACGGGTGCTGAATCGCTTACAAATCCCGGGGTACACATAGTCTGGCTCCGGTGTCCGCACCACTGGCCAGTGCTGCATAGATATCCAAGAAGCCGCCCGTCAGTTTCGGGGGCGGATGCTCTACGCTGGCCAGCCGCTGCTGGATTTCGGTTTCGGTCAGGTCTACTTCAAGCCGCCGGCCTCGGATGTCAATGCGGATGATGTCACCTTCACAGACTGCGGCAATTGGGCCGCCTCGTACTGCCTCAGGGCACACGTGCCCGATACAGGGTCCACGGGTGGCACCGGAATAGCGGCCATCGGTGACCATAGCAACGCTGTCACCCAGGCCCATACCTATCAGCATCGCCGCGGGGATGGAAAGCTCCCGCATCCCCGGACCACCACGAGGCCCTTCGTAGCGGATTACGAGAACATCGCCCGGCTGCACCTCGCCCGCCAGCAGCTTCGCCCGCACTTCTTCCTCACTATTGCAAACTCTCGCCGGCCCTGCGCAGACCATCATGATCGCCGCCACGCCGCTCTGCTTTACCACCGCGCCACCCGGGGCCAAATTGCCGAACAGCACGGCGAGACCTCCCTCGGGAGCCAGCGGCTCTGTTAGCGGCCGAACGGCGTCACTGGTCGCGGATGCCGCGGCAGCCAGGCGGTCAGCCAGGCAGGATACCTCGACGACGGGCACCTCTACATGCAGCAGCGAGCGCAGCTCGGCCATAAGTATCCTTACGCCCCCTGCCTGGTGAAAATCGGTTATCGTAGCCTCCCCGGCAGGCTTAAATCGCGCGAGCAGCGGCGTCGCGCGACTGAGTGTGTCAAAATCAGAAAGCGTTAGCTCAATCCCCAACTCCTGGGCTAGCGCCAGTATGTGAAGCACCATGTTGGCTGAGCCACCCACCGCTAGCCCGACGCGCACGGCGTTCTCAATACTTGCCGCCCCCATGAACTGCTGGGCACGCCGGTCCGCTGCGACCAGCGACACAATCTCGCGGCCGCTTTGCCTGGCCAGGTCTTCGTGCTGCTCAGACAATGCCGAGACGGTGGCACATCCGGGCAGTGACAGCCCCAGAGCTTCGGCCAGACAGGCCATTGTGACGGCGGTGCCCATCATATTACACGCGCCTGGGCCGGGGCAAGCCGTCCGCTCGATTTGCGCCAGTTGCTCCTGGGTGATTTCGCCGGCAGCAAAGCGCCCCATCGCCTCCTTAACGTCGGAGGCAACGAGGGGCCCTTCGGGACTTTCTGCAGCAGGCATCACGCCGCCGGTAACAAAGACGGTCGGCAAATCACACCGCGC
>CAYNMY010000298.1:0-3802 GCA_964398275.1 uncultured Armatimonadia bacterium
GCCGGGGCGCTGGCGAATGGGATACGCACGCTGCGGGCCGACCAGGAGCTGGCGCAGCGGCTGGGAGAAGATGCGCGGCAGCGGGTGCAGCAGCATTTCTCAGCGGCTACAACTGCCGCCCGGATGGAGGAGCTGTACCGGGGCGTGGCACAGGAGGCGCTGGGTTGAAGATTGCCGTTAATGCCATGCTGCTGCGCCAGCCGTACTCGGGTGTGGAAGTCGCTATCCACAACCTGATCAAGGCGGTGGCAGCGCAGGCTCCACAGTGGGAGTTCCTGGCGGCGGTGCCTGCGGACTTTGCTGCGAGCACGGATATGCCCGGCAATATCTCGCTGTACCGGGCTCCCGGCTGGACGCGAGACCGTGCGGGCCGCATACTGTGGGAGCAGCTCGCGCTTCCGGCCATACTGCGCCGCCGAAAGGTTTCACTGCTTCACGCACCGGGGTACGTCATGCCGCTCCGCTGGCGCGGGCCCACTGTCCTGAGCGTCTATGATATAACCGCGCTGACCCATCCGCAATGGTGCAAGCCGGCGAACGTCTGGCACTACCGGCTTATGCTCCCCCGCAGTGTGCGCCGGGCGGACCGTGTGCTTGTACCCTCTGAGCATGTGGGCGACGAGCTGGTGGACGTGCTGGGGGTTGATTGGGCCAAGCTCCGCGTGGTTCCGCTCGGTATTGCTCCGGTTTTCCGCAGGATTGAAGATGCTGCCGTGCTGGAGCAGGTGCGGAGCAAGTATGGTCTGCCCAAGGAATACGTGCTTTGCGTGGGGAACATTACTCCACGGAAAAATGTCGAGGGCGTAGTGGCTCTATTTGAACATCTCGCGCACGATGTGTCTCATCACCTGGCCGTGGTCGGCGCTAAGCCACATAAGCGGCGGGATGTGCTGAGGCGAATTGAGGGTAGCCCGGCGCGTGAGCGCATTCATATGCTGGGGTATGTCCCCGCCGAGGATTTGGCGGCGCTGTACAGCGGCGCGGGGGCGTGTCTGCATCTGGCGCACTACGAGGGCTTCGGCTTGACGCCGCTGGAGGCGATGGCCTGCGGCACCCCGGTCGTGGTGTCTACCGGCGGGGCGCTGCCGGAGGTGGCCGGTCCCGGAGCGGTGGTTATTGACGCAGCGGATGAAAAAGCCGTGGCAGCAGTAGTGCGCGTGCTTACGGACTTTGAGTATCGAGGTGAACTGGTTGAGCGGGGCCGGGCGTATGCCGCCGGATTCACCTGGCCCGCGGCAGCCCAAAAGGTAATCTCCGTCTACCGGGAGGTTGTGGCTGAGCGTGGATAGACCCGTGTCGGAGCGAATTGCATACGTGGTGGGTGAGTTTCCGTCGGTCACCGAGACGTTCATCGTCCGGGAGATGGTGGCCCTGGAGCAGCAGGGGGTCGTGATCGTCCCGCTGGCTCTGCACAGACCTGAGCATAACGTCGTGCACGAGAGTGCCAGGCCCCTTGCTGAGCGCACCGTCTATCCGCCTCGGCCGTTGTCCCTGCGGGCAGCCATTATTCAACTGGTAGCGCTCCTGCAATATCCTGGCGGGTATCTTTCGGCGCTGCGTCTGGTCTTGAGACACATATTCAGCCAGCCTAATGAGGCGCGGGAGATGATGGCGAGTTTGTGGCGGGCGGGCTACTTCGCCGTGCGGCTGGGTCGGCGCGTCCGGCATATACATGCGCATTTTGCCAGCCAGCCGACTACCGTTGCCTGGCTGCTTGCGGAGATGACAGGACGGGGGTACAGCTTCTCGGTGCACGCTCGCGATCTCTTCACCTCCGAGGCGATTGCACTGGGGATGAAGATTGCGGAGGCCGAATTCGTCACAGTGTGCACCGAGTATGGGCGCCAGCGCCT
This sequence comes from uncultured Armatimonadia bacterium, assembly GCA_964398275.1. Classification (GTDB taxonomy): domain Bacteria; phylum Armatimonadota; class Zipacnadia; order Zipacnadales; family Zipacnadaceae; genus JALGTD01. Next base: position 1,854 of record CAYNMY010000298.1, read on the forward strand.
GCTCAAGCAGCACCGCCTCGTCGCCGAGGGTAAGCTCCATCTCATCTACCACGGACTCGACCCGAACAAGTTCAAGCCGCCGGTTATCCCGCCGACCAGGCCCCCCATCATAATGTCTGTGGGCCGACTCGTCGAGAAGAAGGGTTATCCGTATCTGCTCCAGGCGGCGAGCATACTGCAGTCGCGTGGTGCCGACTTCCGGCTGGTGATCGTCGGCGAGGGCCCGATGCGCGAGGACCTGGTGCGCATGGCCGCCGGCCTGCAGCTCCAGGATCGGGCAGAGTTCACGGGGGCGCTACTCCAGCGGGAGGTGCATCAGCTCTACGACCAGGCCCACGTTTTCGTGCTGGCCTCAGTGGTCGCGGCGGACGGCGACCGCGATGGATTGCCTAATGTCTTGCTCGAGGCGCTGGCGATGGGCATCCCGACGGTGGCGACCAGCATATCGGCCATTCCCGAGTTAATTGAGCACCAGAAGACCGGCCTGCTGGCGACACCGGGCGACCCGCGCGACCTGGCCGATAAGCTGGAGGTCGCGCTGTACGACGAGGAAGTGCGCAGCCGGGTCAGATTGTTAGGGCGGCAGAAGGTCACCAAGTATTTCGATGCCAATCGCAACGCCACCGGGCTGGCTGCGCTTTTCGCTCGGGCACTCCAGCCCTGACGGACTACGGCAAGTGAGCAGCTTCTATGAGTGAATCTCCCACTCCCGACAGCCAGGATGCCCAGGCCGGTACGCAGATGACCCTGGCGGCGCTGGTGATCTCCGTATTCCTCGCCGCGGGCAAGGTCATGGGGTACGTCAAGGTAGTACTCCTGGCCAACTACTTCGGCCTGTCGCGCCCCACCGATGCCTTCCTGGCCGTCTACAACGGCCTGGTCTTCCTGGTCTACACCAAGATTGAAAAGCTGCTGCGGCCCACCTACCTGCCGGTGTTCATCGAACACCGGGACCGCGACGGCGAGGCGCAGGCGTGGCGCATTACCGGGGTTATCGGCACTCTCGAGCTGCTCACGCTGGTCATCATTGCCCTGGGGTCGGTGATATTTGCCGAGCCGATCTTCCGGCTGCTCTGGCGGACCCAGGATGCTTCTGCGCAGGAAATCCGCATGGGCGTAATGCTTATCCGCATCATGGCGCCGGCGATGGTGCTGCTGACCCTGTCGGTGATGCCCGAGCTCACCCTCCACGCTTACCGCCGCTTCACCCTCCCAGCCGTGGCTGAAGCGTGCTTCAAGGCGGCGGTCCCGTTGATGATGATCGCACTGATCGGCGTGGTCTGGGCACCGAATAACCCGCTGGCCATTTACGCCGTCGCCTGTGGCGTGGTGCTGGGGTCAGCACTTCGGCTGTTCCTGCAACTGCCCGGCCTGCGCCCCAAGCTGCGGCATCTACGGGCGTCGCTGTGGCCGGGCGCCGTGCCCGGGGGCTTGCGCATCTTCGCCCTGATGCCGCCGGTTGTCCTCGGGCTGGTCTTCTCCACGATCAGAGTCTGGAACGATATTGTCGTGACCGCACGGATGGGCGAGGGTATCTACACCGGGCTCGACTTCGGCCGGAAGCTGAGTGACCTGGCAGTATTGATTCTCCCGCTGGCCGTCAGCTTCGTCGTTTATCCGTATCTGTCCGAATGGGCTCTCCAGGATAAGCGGCAGAAACTGGCCGACACGCTGGTGGGCATGACCCGAGTGATGGCCTTCATCTTTATTCCCGTCTCCGTGGCGCTCATACTGCTGGCCCACCCCCTGTCCAGCCTGGTCTACCAATTCGGGGAGACCGGAGCCGAGAATATCCCGCTCATCAGCCTCGCACTGCAATGTTATGCCGCGGGTATATTCTTTTTTGCCGTGGAGGGGAGCAGTAACAAGTGGTATTTCGCCATGCAGGATACCGGCACGCCCAACTATGTGGGTGTCGGCGGAGTGATCCTGCACGTTCTTATCTCTTA
>CAYNMY010000299.1:0-3801 GCA_964398275.1 uncultured Armatimonadia bacterium
GGACCGCCGCCCCAGTAGCCGACTGAGCGCCGCGCCGCCAGCGTTTCACCGTCGCGCACACCGGGCCGACCATCGCCCGAACCGCCTGGTCGGGCGAGTGTTCGATGAGGCCGAACAGCGCCGTGGTCGCCGGGGTCGCCAACAACTTTCCCAGTCCGCGTTCGGCGAGCCTGCCGGCCGCGGTGGCCGCCTGGCTGCATCTGATACTGCCCGTGCTGGCCGCCTGGCTGCCGAATCTGATACTTTACGGCGTCGCCCTGGGGCTCATCATAGACGCTTCACGTTGACAGACGCCGTCTGACGACCGGGGAAGTGGTGAATGTGCCTGCCTACACGATAGTTGCGCTACTAGCTCTCGTAGCCGCCGGCGGCGCTATTGCCTGGCTGGGCGACGTCATCGGCTACCGGCTGGGCAAGCGCCGCAGCAGCCTGCTCGGATTGCGCCCGCGCACTACTGCCCGCATCGTGGGGATCGCGGCCGGCGCGATCCTGCCAATTATCGGCCTGGGCGTGGCCGCCCTGGGCAGCAGCTACGTCCAGGACGCGCTCTTCAACATCCAGCACCTGCGCAACCAGCAGCAATCGCTGCTCGTGCAGGTCCGCGAACTCAACGACACTAAGAACGCGCTCAAGCACGATGCCGAGCAGGCGCGCGGGGAGGCTACCCAGGCCCGGGAGCAGGCCGATATCCTTAGAGCCCAAGCAGATGTCCTTGAGCAGAATGTGAGCGACCTCCAACAGCGAGTAACCAGGCTGCAAAGGGAGCGTGATGGGCTCCAGGACGAAGTGAAGTACGTTGCGGCAGACCTGAGAAAGGCTAAAGCCAGCTTGGAACGGTCCCAGGACCAACTCGGGCGAGTACAGGCGCAGAATCAGAAGCTGGAAGAGCAGCAGACTACCCTTGAGGCAAATGTAACGAGTCTCAAAGGACTACTGGAAAGCACTCAAGGCCAGGTTGATGTCGCCACTCGGGAGCTCGAGACTGCCGTGAGAGAACTCGAGCCGGTTCAGGAGGAGTTGGAGCTAAAGCTGGACCGTCTGGCGGAGTTGGAGGATCAACTCCAGGAGCTGAAAATCATTCTGACCGCCTGGAAGGATGCTTTCTACGGGCCGGTACTCTATGGGGCGGGTCATGAGTTGGTTCGCAATGTTATCCGGTCTGATCAGACCCTGGAGCAGATCGAAAGCTCGTTGCGGGAGAACGTGGTCCTGGCCTCGAAGATAGCTCGCGGCAGTGGCATAGTGGTCGAAGAGGGCCGCAGTGTCCAGGTCTTAGCGCCGCTGCCCGAAGGCACGCGCCGGCTGGGCGAAGTCACCGAAGATCGCATCATCCGTCTCGTGGCCCGAACGATCCAGACCAGTGAAGAAGATAGTTACGTGGTGAGTATCAAGGTGCTGGCCACAGTTTTCGCCGCGCAGCCTGAGCCTGAGCCGGTGCCGGTCGTGCTGTTGCCCATTGCCAATGCCCGCGTATATGCCCGGGGCGAAACGATAGTCCGCACTCGGATTGACGGTAGCGAACCCCGCGACCAGGTCTTCGCCCAGCTTTGGGCTATCCTGAGCACCCTGCGCCGCGAAGCCCAGCAGCATGGTGTCCTGGCCCATCCCGAGACCGGTCAGTACGGCGACGTGCCTGCTGAGCAGCTTCTCAGAGCGCTCGACGAACTGCTCTCCGCCGGCCAGCCGAAGACAGTACGAGCCGTTGCCGCCGAAGACGTCTACCGGGTGGGAATAGAGCCTTTCCTGGTGAGGATAGAGGTGGGTGAAGAGCCTGAGTCGTGACGGTGACCGGGAAACAGGAGGGCAGACCTTACTCGGGCTTGATCCTGGTACGGACAAGTGCGGCGTGGCGGTGGTTGACACCGACGGCGGCGTATTGCACCAGGAGATTGTTTCTCTCGAAGAACTCCCGGCAACCGCAGCGAGATTATCAGAGCAGTTCGACATCGCTGAGGTAGCAATTGGCGACCGCACGGCCAGCCAGGCAGTGAGGCAACGACTGGGCGACGCCAACCTGGGCCTGCCCCTAACGGAAGTAAACGAAGAGATGACCTCGCTGCTCGCTCGCCAGAGGTATTGGCAGGACCAGCCACCGCGCGGATTGGCCCGGCTGATTCCCCTGGCCTGGCGGGTACCTCCCCGGCCCGTAGACGACTACGCGGCAGTGATTATCGCCGAGCGGCTACTCAAAAAACACGCCCAGGAGCCATGATTCCCTCCTGAGCTTCGTGGACTATCGCGACCTGTTTTGCTGTAACCCTATTCTTCTTAGCGGCCCACACTGGACGCCCGCAAGCAGGATACGACCAGTAAGCCAAATACCGCGCCGATAAACGCCCCCAGATTCATCCCGGTTTCCCCATAGTACTGTTCCCCAAAGGAGTATCCAATCGCTGCCATCAATGCAATAACGCCTACCTGCACTATGAGCCCCATACCCCACTCAGCCCCTGTCCTTTCTGGCGCGATTTGCCCCGCCTGCTCGCCCGGTAACACCACCCGTCTGGCCGGCTGTTTGCTTTCCCTCTCCGTACGAGTATACCCATCGGCGGCGCGCGTTATTCTCGGGCAGGAGCAGAATACGGTGCAAGCCGTGCTGTGGGGGCCTCATTCAGCGGCGGGGACGATCTCGAGGAAGTCGGCCAGGCGCAGGAAAAGCTCGTCAATGCGGCGCAGGAGCGTGAGCCGGTTGCGGCACAACGCTTCGTCTTCGACCATCACCATTACGTCTTCGAAGTACTGATGGATGGTCGGCAGCATTGCTTGCATCAACTCGGCAGCCCGCCCAAAGTCGGGCGATTCATCAGTCATTATCGCCTCGACCTGTTCCCGAACCGCCGCGAATTCTTCAGCAAGCCGTGTTTCGGTGGGGTGTTCGAACAGGCCGGCGTCCACTTCCGCCGTGTCCGGAATCGCCTCGGGCCGGGCGATACGCGCCGGCCGCTCCGCAGCGTTGGCCAGCTCCGCGAAGGCCTCCGGCTGGCTTTCCCGCAAGTTAGCCAGGAAGTCAGCACGCGCGGCGGAATCAGCGATTTCATCCCAGGGCGCGGCCAGCACCGCCCGGCAGATATCGTAGCCGATACCCCGCTGCTCCCATGCTGCCTGGAGCCGTTCGGCGAAGAAAGCCTTCAGCTTGTCGGCAGCCTCCGCAGCAGGCAGGACGCCCTCGCTCCGCTCAGGCTCCGGCAGCAGTTCCAGGGCACGCTCGATCAGGCCCGACAGCGGGAAGTGATAATCGCTTTGCCCGACGATTTCGATAATAGCAACCGCCTGGCGCCGCAGCGCATAGGGGTCCGCGGAACCGGTTGGAATCTCACCCAGGTAGAAGCACCCTGCCAGATTGTCAATCTTGTCGGCCAGGCTGAGCAGCCGTCCCACCGGCGAGACAGGAATCGGGTCGCCGGGCTGCCGGGGCTGGTACTGCTCGGCGAGCGCCGCGGCCACCTCCGCCGACTCGCCGCAGGCCCGCGCATAGTAGCCGCCGATTATGCCCTCGAGGGCCTCACCCAGCTTGCCGTCCCGCACCATCATCGTAACCTGGTCACACTTGGCCAGCTCCGCCGCGCGCCGCGCGGCCCGCGCATCCTGCTCGGTTATATCAGCGAGCTGCTCGGCCAGCCATCCCACCAGCGCCACCAGCCGCTCGGTCTTGTCGTGGAGGCTGCCCAGCTTCCCCATAAAGGTGACGCGCTTCAACTCGTCGCGCCGTTCGGGCAGCGGCGTGCGCACATCCTGCTCGTAGTAGAACTGGCCATCATCCAGTCGCGGAACGATAACCTTCTCCCAGCCCCGACGTACGGT
>CAYNMY010000300.1:0-3781 GCA_964398275.1 uncultured Armatimonadia bacterium
TATTGCAGCGATAAGTGATGGCCAGCTTGACGTGCGCAAGGTAGCGGGCAAACTGGCCAGTTTGGAAGAAGCGCTCCAGGCCGAGCCGCTGGTCGGCGCGCCGGGCATCGGGCACACCCGTTGGGCCACCCACGGCAAGCCCTCGGTCGCTAATTCACACCCTCACCTGAGCACCAACGGCCGCATCGCGGTGGTCCACAACGGGATTATTGAGAACTATGGCGCGCTACGCGAGCAGCTCATCGCGGAGGGTTACAACTTCGTCTCCCAGACCGATACCGAAGTCATGCCCCACCTGGTGGAGAAGTACTATGAAGGCGACCTGCGCGAGGCAGTGCGGCGGGCGGTCCTGGACTTGCAGGGGGCGTTTGCCTTTGGCGTGATTTGCGCCGACAGCCCCGCTGAGCTGGTGGCGGTGCGCCGCTTCTCGCCGCTGGTGGTTGGCCTGGGCGAGGGCGAGAACTTCATCGCCTCCGATATGGGCGCGATTCGCCCGGAGACCGACCGGGTCTACGTTATTGACGACGACGAACTCGCCTTAATCACCCGCAGTGGGGTGGAGCTAACTGACCTGGCGCTGAAGCCAATCGAGCGCGAGGTCTTTGTCATTCCCTGGCCGGCGGATGCTGCGGAAAAGGGCGGGCACAAGCACTTCATGCACAAAGAGATCCACGAGCAGGCCGACGCCATGCACGCTTGCCTGGCCGGCCGGCTTTCCTCGCCCGATCAGCCCATCGTCCTCGAAGGGCTCCAGATGACTGAGCAGGAGATTAAGGACCTGCGCAAGGTGGTCTTCACTGCCTGTGGCACGGCCTTCCATGCCGGGCTGGTGGGGCGCTTCGTTATGGAGAACCTGGCCCGCGTGCCTGCCGAGGTGGACCTGGCCGCCGAGCTACGCACCCGCGACCCGGTGGTGCTGGACAACACGCTGGCCATTGTCATCTCGCAGAGCGGCGAGACGGCCGATACGCTGGTGGCGCTGCGCGATCTGAAGGCCAAGGGCGCCCGGGTCGTCTCTGTACTCAACGTGGTGGACAGTTCAATCGCGCGGGAATCTGACGGTGTAGTCTACATCCAGGCCGGGCCGGAGATTGGCGTCGCTTCCACCAAGGCTTACACCCTCCAGGTCCTGACGATCGAGCTTATCGCACTGCACTTCGCCGAGGTGCGCCAGACCGCCGACGCTGGGACAATACGGGCGCTTAAGGAGGCGCTGCTGGCGGTGCCGGAGCAAGCGCAGACGTTACTTGACCGGGAAAACGATGTCAAGGCGGTGGCCGAGGTCTATTACCAGATGTCCAATTCGCTGTTCCTCGGCCGGGGCGTCAATCTGCCCTCCGCGATGGAGGGTGCGCTCAAGCTGAAGGAAATCTCCTACATTCACGCCGAGGGCTACTCCGCCGGCGAGATGAAGCACGGCCCGATTGCCCTGGTGCAACCGGACCTGTTTACTGTTGCCGTTGCAGTCGCCGGCGAGGTCTATGAAAAGATGATCGGCAACATCCAGGAGATCAAGGCGCGTTCTGGGCCGGTCATCGGCGTGGCCAACGACGGCGATAACGTCATCGGCGACCAGTGCGACCATATGATCTGGGTCCCGCCATCTCCCGAATTGGTCTCCCCGATCACGATCGCGATACCTCTGCAACTACTGGCTTACCATATGGCCGATCTGCGGGGCGAGCACATTGACCAGCCGCGCAACCTGGCCAAGACCGTGACGGTTGAATAGCCATAGCGTAATGCCGAGATTTCCGTCAGGGGAATGAACGCGATGACTCAGTTGAGGGCCAATAATGAGACTGTCCAACAGGCGGGCCAAGAATGGCTGGAGTGGGTCACGCCGCTGCCCAAAGAAGCGCGCCTGACGGGCATTGCCGTAACGCCGGTGGAGCAGATTTGCTTGGTGGTGGCCGCTGAGTCACCCGAGCTGATCCACTGCGCCGTCGCAGAACTCCACGCGGCCCTGAAGCAAGTGAGCGGCGCGGATGTGCCCGTTACCGACGAGGCAGGCCCAGAGCAATTCGCTATCACCTTGCGGTGGGGCGGCCCGGTCACCGACCACCTGGCGGAGCTGCCCAACGGTGACCAGGCCTACCTGATTGCGCCCACAGTTGATGATGACGGTCAGGTCAGCGGGCTGCTGCTGGCCGCCCGCAGCGCAGTGGGCGTCTACTACGCAGCGAAGACCTTGCGGCAGTTGCTGCGGGCGCCGCTCGCTCGCAGTAGTGACGGTCTCCAGGTGCCCCTGTTCGAGATCACCGATTGGCCGGACCTGGAGGAACGTGGCTTGTGGGGCGGGAGCATAGTTGACGATATGGACTGGCTGGCGGACCGCAAGATGAATGTTCTGGAGGTGGCCTGCGGGCTGGAGATAGACGGCCAGGGCCGCGGCCGGACCTCGGTGGGCCCGGATGTGCTGACCCATGCGCGCCGCCGGGCCATCAAGTTTGTGCCGTTCATCACCCACCCCAAGGCCTACGGCGAGGCGACCATCTTTCCCCACTATCCGTACCTGCGCAGCCAGCAGATGCCGCGGGCTACTTGTTTTTCGCGTGCGGAGACGCGGGAGCTGTATACCGACTGGCTGGCGAGCCTCGCTTCGCTGGAGGGCGTGAACGAAGTGAGCGCGTGGCTGACCGAACAGACCGTGCGCTGCGGCTGTGAAGAGTGTTCGAGGGTAAACTGGTTCGTCCTGCAGACGCGCGTGATCGTCGCAGCCTGGCGGCAGGCCAAGCAACGCTGCGGCGACTTTGTCCTGCGTATTCTGCTGACCCAGGGCAGCGAGCCGGACAACGATCTGGTCCTGGCCGAGATCCCCGAGGGCGTCAAGGTCTCGTACTACAGCAGCAGCGGGACGTACCATTCCGCCCGCCGGGCCATGATCGGTCCGGTGCTGCGTGAATATGCGCAGAGCGGTCGCTGGCTGGGGGTATACCCGCAGGTTACCTCTACGTATCGGCTGGTCGCGCCCTTCAGCGGGGCCCATTTCATCCGCAGCCGCATTACGGAGTTCGCCCAGGCCGGCCTGCGTAATGTAAGCGGCTATGCCGTTCCCTCCAATGTCTATCACCGGTTCAATCTGGAGGCAATGGGCGAGTATGCTTGGAACTGGCGCGGGCGCGATGAGCATGAGTTCGCTCGGTGCTGGGCTGTTCGGCAGGGCCTGGCGGACCCTGAGAAGGTCGCCCTTTGGTCAGACGTGCTGGGCGCGGTAGCCTGGGACGTCTACGGCTCCGGATTCTTCATCTCTACCTGTAGTTGGGAACTGGCCGAAGCACTCGTCCAGGGAGAAGGGTTTGAACTGGGAGGTCGGATATTCGGGGAGTTTCACAAGCCCGAGCAGTTTGACGCCGATCTGGCGGCGTGCCAGCAGGCCAACCAGCTTGCTGAGCAGATCAGCGACGAAGCAATTATCCAGGAGACGCGGGTCATCACCGGCTACGTGACGCTGATGAAAAGCGTCTACCAGTTGTCGCAACTGATCGCCGGCGAGCAGGGCGTTGCTCCCGACGATCGGGCGGCGGCCGCCCAGGCCTTCGCCGAGTTTGCTGCCGGCGTGGAGCTAACCGGTGACGCTCTGGTGCGGTGGGAGAGAACAATCCCCGACGATGGCACTGAGCGCCCCGCCCAGCGCTTCGAGGATACTCGCCTGGCGCTGCCGGAATTGGCCGGGCAGATGCAGGAACTGGCGGCCAAACTGAGCGTCGCCGATTGAGGTTCGCTGGACTGCATTCTCTCTATCGAGACTGTTGCAAAACCCGTGGGAGGGGCACCATTG
>CAYNMY010000301.1:0-3768 GCA_964398275.1 uncultured Armatimonadia bacterium
ATGCTTGACATCGCCCTGGAGCCCGATAAGACGCGCGAGCTTCTCCAAAAGCTCGTGCCCGGGCAGGTGCTTTTCAGCCGGGCGATCCTCGACGCCGGGCTGGATGTCGCCTTCTTCGAGTCGGCCGCCGCGCCGCCGCTGCTCTCCCCCACCCAGTTCCGCGAAATCGAACTGCCTGCGCTGAAGCGAGCGATTCAAGAAGTGGCCGGGGTCGCCGAGCACGCGGTGCCGTGCATCATCGGGGGCGATACTGCGCCAATAATTGATGCGATGATGGAGACAGGCACTAACTTCCTGATCTGTCCCGCCGAGACCGACCGGCACGTCTTCGTCGAGAAAATGGACAGCTACCCGGATGTCAAGGTGCGGGCGAACCTGGACCCCCGGGTTTACACCTCCGGCACCAAAGAGGAGATTATCGCGGAGATTGACGACGTACTGCAACTAGCCAGGGAGCGCCCCAACCTCCTCCTGGGCACCGGAGCGATTCCCTACGAAACACCGCCGGAGAACATCCTCTTCATCAGGGAATACGTCAGTTAGTAGTCAGTTGCATATATCGGCCCGAGATTGCTCCCACTCTTAGGGCCAGCCTTGGAAGCTTCGCGTTGCGAAACTTCCTACGACAGGCCCCTCCGAGCATGTCGTTGTAGGGGGTGCGCTAGGCCGTCGGAGGGGCCGTGTCGAGTGCAGCGAGGCCGGCCCGAAAGACACAGGGGATATTGCGCCGATCTATCCAACCAAGCACTAGGGCACCTTTACTCGGCGGCCCTGCTCGGCAGAAACGTAGGCGGAGAAGATGACAGCAGTAACGTCACGGGCCAGTTGCCAGCCCGACAGGGGTGGCCGGTCAAAGTAGACGGCTTCAGCGAAATCCTGGGCTTCGGCGTGATATCCGCTGACCCAGTGCTCGTCAGCAGACGGGAAGTTCCACCCCTGGCGGGTGGAGATCTTCTCGGCGAGATATTCATCGCCGAAGCTGTCATCGGTCGGCCCGTATGCCTCGACCATGTTGTTGGGGTTCATATTGCAGCGGATGCGGCCATTCGACAGGAAGACCTCGACGTAGTTGTAGACGCCGCCGAGGACCAGGTCTGATGAGCAGACTTCCGCGACCGAACCATCTTCGAAGGTGATGATGATGCTGCCAAAGTCCTCGCAGTCGGCCAGCTCTCCGGTGAGATCGCTAGCCGCGCGCTGGTATCTTTCGCTCTGCGTGACGCGGGCGACCTCCGCGATCACCGAGAGCGGGCGGATCGGCTGACCGTTACGGGCCAGGCCCTCAGCTTGCTTCAGATGCAATACGCCACCGACCGGGTGCGAGCCGGTGCGCAGCAGCGAGCCGCCGCCCGCCACCCGCCAGTACCTGGCGTAGCTGGCGTGGGAGCCTGAGTGGCTCTCCTCGGCCCGCATGCGGCAGACCATCCCGTTGCTGTGCTCGATAAGCCGGCGCGCCTTGGCCAGCGCCGGCGCGTAGACCCAGTTCTCCGCGTACATAAAGACTACACCGCTGTCTTCGAGCACCGCCTCAGTCTCGATCAAGTCGGCCATTACCGCGTCGAGCATATCCTGCCGGGGCACCGTGTCACCAATCAGCTCGTCACTGTCGGGGTCGCAGTAGCCGGTCAGTGGCTTTTCGACGATGACGTGCTTGCCGGCCTGGGCGGCCTGTCGAGTCATCGGGAGATGCAGATGCGTTGGCACGCACAGGTCAATGACGTTCAGCGACTCATCAGCCAGCATTTCCTCGAAGGTCCCGTACACGCGCGGAATCCGCATTCGCTCGGCGAAGGCAGCAGCGCTTTCCGGTCGCCGCGAGGTTACGCCGGTGACTTGTACGTCCAGCCCATGCACCTGCCGCAAACTCTCAGCGTGAAACTGGGCGGCAAAACCCGCCCCGACTATGCCTACGTTTAGATCAGCCATCGTAATAATCTCCCTCGCGTGAATGTTAGTATAGCTTTCGTGGCTCTCGGCTTTTTCCCTTCACTGTGGGGCCGGGCGAAGAAGGCGATTAGCTTGCGGACAGGGAATAAGAGCGGGAACATCCAGACAGCCAGGGGGAGACGAGCGCATGACTCCGAAGGAACTAATGCTTGCAGCAATTCGGCGCGAGCCGCTGCCCGCGCTGGCGGTGACCACGTACAACTTCCATCCCTTCGGGGGCTGGATCGCCTACGAGGAGGTGCCGCAGTACGCGCCGATGATCGAAGCGGTCGCGGCAGCTCCCAACGTGGGGATGCTGTGCAAGAAGGGACCCGCGCGCCGCAGCGCTTTCGCCGAGTTCATCACCGTCGAGGAAACCACGGACGAGTCGGGCAGCGAGCGAGTGACGCGCTGGGCGACGCCGAAAGGCGAGCTGAGGACAGTCTACCGCCAGCCGCCGGGGCAGCCCGGCTACGTCGTCGAGCACCTGCTTAAGACTGGCGAGGACATTGAGAAGTATCTGTCGGTCCAGTGCGAGCCTGACCAGGTTGACCTGGCGCCGGTCAAGGAATTCTACGAGAAATTGGGCGACCACGGGCTGGCATACGTCAGTTACCGCGACCCGATGTATATAGTTGCCAGTAAGTTCGACTACGAGGATTTCACTATCAGATGTATCCAGGATCTTGCCACGATCAAGCATCTGGTGGACCGCGAATTCGAGCGTATTAGGGCGGAGCTCGCAGCAACGCTGCCGCAGGCGGAGGGCTATGACTTTCTGTTCTACACCGGCGGACCGGAGCTGGCGACGCCGCCGATGCTGCCGCCACATGTGTTCCGCGAACTGGTAACGCCGTATCACAAAGAGCTTGTGGGGATGATTCACGAGGCTGGTCACCTGGTCGCGATTCACTGCCACGGTAGAGTCAGGGAGGTGATGGACGATTTCCTGGAGATCGGCATTGATATGCTCGAGCCGATGGAGCCGCCGCCCCAAGGAAATATCGCCCTCGACGAGGCATTCGAGTACGTCAACGGGCGGCTCTGCCTGACCGGCTATATCCAGGACCAGGACCTGTACACGGCCAAGCCCGGGGAGATGCGGGCGAAAGTCGAAGCGATCCGGGAGATAGTCGGCGGGCGCAGCGGGTATATGATGACGAACACCGCCACGCCCTTTCTGGAGCAGCCGCCACCGCAGTTCGTGCGCAACTATGTGGAATTCATTGAAGCGGCAAGTGAGCCGCTGGTGTACTAACCCGGATTATTCATGGACGGCTTGTGGGAAACCGAGCTCATTGGACGACAGATAACAGCAGACAACAACAGAGGCCGACAGGCGGGACGCCTATCGTACCAAACAAATTCGGCTAAGAACTATCACGTAATCAGCCATAAACGCGGTTGACACGAGAAAGGTACCAAGTGAGCAAGCCGATTCGTATGGTTGCAATGGACTTCGATCTGACACTGCTGGAGCACCGCGCCGGTGGGCCGTACGTGCCGAAAGAGACCTACGAGGTGTTGGCAGAGCTTATCGAGAGCGGCGTGGAGGTGGGGATCGTCAGCGGACGCTATTCGTGGACGATGCGCCTGGTGCTGGGCGAGGCGGGCGTGGCGTGGGGTGAGCCGTTTCCCACGTTCATTGTGCCCCGCGAGACGTTCGTCTACCAGGTGGCGGGCGACCAGCTTATCCCGGACGAGGAATGGAACGAACCGCGGGCTGACGAATTGGTTGAGCTGCTCCGCTGGATTATGTTCCGCCAGGGGGACTGGCACCGCGAGATGGAACGAGCCGGACTGGAGATCGCTCACTGGATTCTGTGGGGTGATTACGGGCTG
>CAYNMY010000302.1:0-3764 GCA_964398275.1 uncultured Armatimonadia bacterium
AATATTTGATGCTCACGGACTGACCCGCCTAGTCAGACGCCCGCACCGCGATGCCATAAATGGCAAATGTCTCCTCGGCCATCACATCCGCAATGTGAGTGAACCCCTCACTGGGCCAGCGGGCCAGAGTCATAGGCCGGTCCTGGAAAAACAGCTCCAGGTGCTTGCCCGGCTGGGCGACTTCGCCGTAGTCGCTGATTCCCTGGGCCTTCAGGGCAATCTGCAGGACTTTGCCATGGGCGGTCTTGTCCATTCGTTCCAGAATCGCCGGGGCGGTGACCGGTTCGAACACTGCCGTAGCAATCTCCACCCCTCCGGTTAGCCGTACTTCTTCATCCTGGCAGGCCTGGTAGACAATAGGGGCCTCGGGCGTACCACTATCTTCGGCCGTCAGCTCAAAAGTCGCTGCCCGCGGATAGGTGCCGCCACGCAACCAAACCGTGATGTCGCCAGCGGGCAACTGACCCACCCGGTTTAGCGTATGGATAGCGTCGCGAGCGCACTCCAAAGTAGCGAATGGCCCGTCAGTGCCCGCTGGGTTAGGGTCGGGCAACGTCCCCGACCAGGCGTCATTACCATTGGTTGCTACATAGAATGCTGCCTGAGCGCTGCCTGTTCTTGTAGTTGTCGCAGAGTTTGTAATTGTCATCACCGCCGGAATGAAGTAGGTTCATGCTGGGTGTAGGATTCTTTACTGGCTAGTTCAATTCCTCCGCATGCCAACAGGTGCACTCAAGAGATATAAACCGGGGTGCCCACCGGCACTAATTGGTACAGGATTCTAGCGTCCTTCAATATCTGGCAGGAGGACTGCCGATTATAGGAGCTCCCCATGAAGGGCACTTGTGAGGGCGAGTCAAATCGGGGGAATACCGACCAGAGAATCTGCTGAACGGTAGACTAGCGCACCGTGAATACTAGGCGTGCCACCAGATTGTCGTCTTCGTTGATTTCCAGCCAGTAGCTGCCCGCCGGCAGGTGGGCGACTCTTGCGGGCATGAGGTACGTTATGAGCTTATGATCGCCAGTGACCAGAAGCAGTTTGCCCTTAGCTTTCTTGCCGTTGCGCCACCATTCCAGCAACACTTCGGAGTTAGCCGGCGCGTCTTCGATGCACAGGTACAACCCGACCTTCTTAGTATCGGGTGGAAAGTCGTTAAGCACTCCAGTAGGCTCATTGTTCTCATCCACACCAGTGCACAGTACCGCCTCTTTCACGATGCTGTCGGCCGCAAGAGGCATCGCATCCGGCGGCGTCACAGCGGCCGGTTGACTCGGCGGTGTCTGGATGCTCGGTCCCGTGGTGGCCGTCTGTGTACTGGCGTCTGTGGGTAGCGCCTGGTCGCCGGCCGCCGGAGGTGGCATTTGGGCTTCCGCTGCCGCTCGCGCTGTCACGAGTGCAGCCACCTCCGCTCCGTCCTCGCCCTCACCTGCTATTAGGTAGACGACGTTGCCGACCACCATGCCCTGCACCGCTGGCTCGGTGGAGACTTGCCGGAGGGCGTCCTCGGGGTATGACTCGCCCGGCTGGCCGGCTATGGCGTTCAGCAGCCCGTTGGCCTCTTCATTGGTAGTCATCAGCATGGTCATGATGGTGAGTGCATTGCCGCCCACCTGCACCATCTGCATGGCGCTAGACTGCACAGCGTGCGGTTGTAGATCGACGTCGGCAGCGACATAACTGGTGATGTCGGAAGCACTCACTGTCTGCCTGGCGCTCGCCAGCCAGCCTGACGGGAGCTCAGACTGGCCGATAAGGAGGGCGGCGGCCAGCGTCGTGGCACTCACTGGTGCTGGCGCCGCCGTGTCCAGCGTGACCGCTACATGCGGGGAGCCATCTGTGAGGAGCCACGCGCTTTGGAACGCTGCCGCATCAATGCTGCCGTTGGCGTACTGCGCCACAACCTGTCGCGGCACCTGGATGCCGAGGGTGTCCCCTCCAGCACATTCCAAGTTGAGGATGACCTCATCCACCCAGGGGGCGGTGAGGGCGGCGTTCACCAGCGCATAGGTAATGATCGGAGTCCAACTACCTTGCCCCTGTGCTTCCGGCGCGGTGCACCTGATTGTGACGCTCGTCTGATCAATGGCTACCTGCAGGTCGCGCAACCCCAATACTTGCTGCAGGTCACCGTCCAGTGCGTCTGTAGCCTGGCTGATGATCTCCGGCTCGACCTGGCCCGAAAATGTTTGTTGCGCCTCGTCCACACCCAGTGCGGCGGTACTTAACGCGGCCTCCAACGTTGTCCCGCCCGCGGGTGCTAGTTTGCGGCTAACCAGTCCTTTTACGAGCTGCTCGGTGAGGCCACCGATGTCTTCGGCCGGCCCTTCACCCGATGTCCCGAGGATCTCCTGCACAGTTTCCAGGTCGCTTTCCCCGCCAGCGGCTTTGCCAATATACTGCAAGGCTTGGCCCAGCGCGTCCTGTTTGTCCCGCAAGTCTCCTCTGAGCACGCCCTGCAGCTTCCTGATGGCTCCCCCTGCAAGTGCGCCCGGCAAGGATACTATGCCGCCATCGAGGACATACTCACCAACGTTAGAGACCTGTTTCTTGAGGAATCGTCCGATGGAGCCCAGCATACCTCCGCCTCCCCCAGTCCGCGGTGCTCCGAGTTTCACGGGGTACGGCCCCTTGACATCGTACGTGCAGTCCCAGGCCGGCCAGTTCCCCAGCCACTGGTGTTGCAGCGTCGCGACGATCCGGTATTGCTTCCCCCCCTCAAGGGGGGCGACGCCGTCAAACTGGAATGGCTGGTCGTCATCCTCGGGGCTCAGGGCCTGGCCGCACAGGGAAATCGTGTGTGCCTTAACGCCGTTTTTCTGTTCCTCCGTCAGCAGCCTATTGCCCCGGTAGGCCTCGCCGCTGGCGATGGAATACGAATCGGGCAGATCCCGAAACCTGCCGCCGTCCTCGATGAACTCGACAGAAATGTGCAACTCGTTATTCACGTTGAGCTGGTCGTGGGGATGCAGATCCTTGGCGCAGACTGTCCCCTGAAGATGTAGGCACAGATCGGGGCCCACATTGGGCTGCACCGTCATCGTGACTTTCTGCGCCTGCGCCGGCAGGGTAAGCATCACGATGGCCGCCACCACCGAGGCCCTGACCATACGAACCAGGGGGAAACTGTACCGACTCATGGCATCATCGCCCTTCGGCTCACTCCAGCGACCGTCACATCGGCCGGCCCGCCGTGACTGGAATGTGTTGCAGGGACAGCAGGCTGCGTGATGCTTGGCCACTACTGCTTATCATACCACGCCACCGCAAGCTGCACAAGTCCAAGGTAGGCCAGGCGGCAATCCAGCCCTCTTTACCTCCAGCTAGATCGGGAATTTCCTGTGTGCGGATTGTCGCAAAAGCGACTTTATCCTCTATATTCTGTAGCGCAGTCCAGTGGAGCGTCATTCAAAATCGACGAAAAACAACTGAGCCTGGTCCAGCTTAAATCGGAGGCAAATCGCGTCACCATCCGGCACACCAATATCGTCAGTGTTCTTCCAGGTTACCACCGTCCGGTATTGATCACCGATGATCGGATCGCAGTCATCAAATGAGCGCCCGGCAACGACCTGGCCGTTGAGATCGGTCAGTTCAACCTTGATGCTACCCCCGCGCAGGGTCAGAGCGTTAATGCGCAGAGTCCTGCCCGGGGGGATGATTGCAAAGGTTTTGAACTCCCCCAGCTCCTTCGCTTCCAGCGCTACCATGCGCCCCCTTTCTCATCTGGCAAAGCCCAGCCCACTTGTTATGGGACCGCCAG
>CAYNMY010000303.1:0-3762 GCA_964398275.1 uncultured Armatimonadia bacterium
GTTCCGGCTCGGGTTTGACTACGGCCCGGGCCGCCGCCGCAACGGTTCCAGGGGCCACGCGCGCCCCGCCGACTCTGCGCAGGGCCAGGGGCTTGAGCTGCACGGCCGGCCGGAACATCACTTGCCGCGCTACTTCCATCGTCTTTATCGCTGCGCCGTCCACGTCGAACTGATCGATCTCGAAACGCTCGTCATCGTCCAGACGCAGCATCCCGTCGCGCAGGTCGGTGTCCCCAGGGCGGTTCCTGGCCCGGAAGGCTTGCTTGATCAGCATGCAGTGGGTTCGGGGTGTGCGGTTGGTGGTCGCGCCCAGTTCGGGTGTCCACTGCGCAACAACGCGAACGTCGCTGGCTCCCAGCAGCTCGGCGGTGAAGGGTATTTCCAGGTCAATGACCAGACCAAGCCGGCGCACAAGCTGGGGGTACTGCTCCAGGGAAGCGAGGATTTGGTGAAAGTCAATGGAGGCTACCAGATCCTGGGCGCGGAGCTGGGGCATCTGGGCAACGGCCGGCGGCCTGTGGAATGTCTCGAATTGGTGGAAATCGGATGTCGCTGGCGCCACAGCAGGCAGCGGCGATATCGTCGGCGGGGCCGCAGCCCTGCGCAGCACGGCACGCTGAGAGGTTGGGGCGTCGTAACTGGGATTCTGCACGACCTTGAGCGGGGCAGTGCGCATGCGCGTCGTCATCTGCTGCGAGATCTCCGTGTTGCGCTGGGGAGTCAGCGCAATGTCCTGGAACAGGTTACGGACGCCCTGCAGCTTGAGGCTCTCGGGCGTCAGGTGGGGCATCTGGACGGGCGACTCCACCGCGACCTGCTGGTAGGTTTCCTTGAGCCGAGAGGCAACATTGCGGATCGGAAAGGACCTAATCAGGCGTTTGGAGAGGTCAAGGAACTCATAGGGCTTGACGTAGGTGTTGGCGTCGAAAATGCTCTGCCAGAGGTCCTCAGGCGACGGATATGGCGGCACGGACACGCGCTGCGCCGCGACCGTCTGGCCGGTGCCAAACTGCACGGAGAATTGTGCCTGGGCGATGGCGGCCGGCCAGTTGAGAAAATCCGGGAACTGGGACAGCGTGGGGCGGGGCATCCCCTCATTGGTCTGGAGGCGGGGGGAGACGAGAACCGATAGGCGTAGGTGCGCGCCCTCGGCACCGGGCGCTCCCTCGACCCCATTAGGCAGAGCCGTCCACATTACGGTTTGATTCTTCATACTCTATCCCCTTTCAAGCAAATGCCTGGCAGTAGGAGGTCCAGTCCGCCTGGTCCATCAACTCGGCGAAGCTGGGCGGGCTTGTTCCCGAGACAAGTCCCGGAGCAGTGCCCACGGCGGCAAGACGGAGACCCTGGAGGCTGGCATGCTCCGAGGAGCCCGCGAACTGCCGCTCCACTTTCAGAGTCACGCTGATGCTGAAGAACAATATCTCAATGGAGACCTTCAGCGAGGCCATGCCCTTAACACTGTTCCCCGCAGATTGGTAAGTCAGCCCCATATAGAACTCGATGGAGATCGTGATAATCCCCAGCACGCTCACTGAGCCGCCCATCCTGAGGTAGCCGGTCAGCTCAACTTCGCCTTCTTGGTACTTGAAGTAGATGCCCGCCATGACGTAGACGCCGCCGCTGGCGACGCCCAGATTGAGCGAGAAATTGCCGCCAAATTCGAAAGCCGCCTCTATGAGAGAAATGCCTTCGGGCGTCAACTCCATGCCAAAGAATCCGCCGCCCCCGAACATGGAGACTGACAGCAGGAAGGGATTCTGCTTCTCACAGAAGTTGAACTTCAGTTTAAGCGGATCGTCGAAAAATGATAACTCGAAGCCTGCACCCAGCGTGATATTCTCCAGACCGAACACGCCCACTGAGATCGAAGGAATCGGCAGGCTATACCCCAGCTTGATGCCGCTGGCGGTGATGTCCAGACTGGGAGGATCGGTGAATCCGTCCAGCGGGATGTAGTCCTTGAGTACATTGACAAACTCGAGCGGGCCACCGAACCTGATGTCGCCAAGATCGCAACTGACGTCCAGCTTCTTCCCCGGCTCTGAGAGGAACGACAGCTTGGAGAAATCCAGACGAATGAAGTAGTCAAAACCGGCGATCGGAATCAGGTTCAGATAGAACTTGGAGAGTTTTCCCTCCACCCTGGTGGTAGAGTCCATGCCGGATAGCTCGGTGCGCATGGTCGCCTTGATGAACATTTCGGTGCCGCTGTGGGCCTCGAACAGCGGTTTGCCAGTCTTGGGGAAGGACTGCACCTCCGGCTCCCATTTAAGCTCGGCCACCACAGCCTTCGGCAGCCCCTTCTCGTCTTTCTCTACATGGGTGGTCAGGCCCGGGATCTGCGCGTCGCCGAATATAGCTTTGATAATGTCCTTCAGCAGGATGGAACCCAGCAACTTGGCCGAGTCGCTGAAGAACTGGGCCGGGTCAAAGTCGCCGCCAGCCATGTCCTCCATTAGGCCACCGACCGGACCGAACTTGCGAGATAGTCCCGCGATATCCATGTCGGGCGTGGCCAGACCGCCGGACTGGTCGGCCTGGAACCCGAGTGGTATGGCGCTGATCATACGAGCGAAAACCTCGCCCTTGTTATTGATCGGACTCCAGCCATGCTCGATGTATGCCGGGTCAATCGTGACGCCGGCGCTGTCTGCCTGGCCGGTCACCTGAATAACTGCCGGGATGAATACGTCGGCACGCGCCAGAGTCGGGTAGCAGCGCGGCTGGTTGGCCTCCTCGAGTTGCCTGGCGGTCCGGGGATGATCGGCATCATCGAGCTCGGCGCCAAAGACGATGGCCCGGGCTTCCAGCGTCGTGTCGCCGGGTTTGAGCGCGCTGCTATCGGCCAGCGCCAGTTTCTGTCCGAACATGTCGGATTGCCGCCGACTTTCCGGGACCGAGTTGTAGTACGTCACCACCGTAGACATGGTCTCATCATCAAAAGCGAGGCCCGTTGTCTTACCTCCAGGATTCTCCACGCCGATGAAGATGAGCGGCACCGCGAATTCACAGCGCTGGCCTTCGGAGTCCACGGCAGCGATCTGGAACCGGAAGTCCTGGCCGCCGACCTGCGGCCAGAAGGCCGCCTGGGCCGAGGCTCCCGTTCCCGGTACCGGGCTATCCTCCGGCGGATGCAGACTGGGGGTGACCAGCGTGGTTATCGTCACCCGCTCGAAGGGTATGCCCCGGCCGTCGTGAGCCTGACCGTCGGCAGGATATTGCTTCTCCGGCTCGCGCACCACGATGAACATGCGCTGGCGCAGGTAGGCGATGCTCTTCGTACCCTCCCGGTGGAACTTACGCTCGGTGACCTTGATCAGTGACGCCCGGTGACCGAAGGGGAACAGATAGCCCTTGTAGACCACCTGGACATACTGGTCCCGGCCCATCGTCGCCTGGTGACGCCAGGCCTCTACGGACAGCCCGTGGCCCAGCGGCAGCTCCGCGGCATAGTCGGTATCCATCCAGATGCCCAGCGGCGTCAACATCAGGCGCTCCGCGTTGACGACGCGCGAGCGGGCGTTGGCTATGGAGTACTTGGAGGTCAGCCAGACCAGCTCACAGCGGTCGCGCCTATCCAGGGACATGCGGAAGGGGCTGTTCACGTGCGTAGGGATATCCTCGGTGTAATCCGGCGACCAGACCGCGCGTAGCGTCCGGAACTCGGCGAAGGCGTCATCGTCGCCGACCTCCTGCACGCGCAGTGCCCCGTCAGCCGGCCCGTATAGGTACTGTCGGTCGTAGACTTGCCCCTCCCCG
>CAYNMY010000304.1:0-3749 GCA_964398275.1 uncultured Armatimonadia bacterium
AATTCACCTGGACCATGGCTGTGCGCAGATTACCATCCACGACTGCAACTTCTTTACTGGCCGAAGAACCTCAATATCCATCGCTGAGGTAGTAGGCGGCCACATCTACGACAACACAATTAACGGGTCCATACAGCTGCGTGCTGCGTGCGAAACCCCGGCGGGCACCGATCCCCTCGTATCGGAGCTCGTCGTGGAGAACAATTCATTCCTCCGCGGTGTGACTGATCCCCTAGTTGAAGAGGAACCCGGTCTCATTGAACAGGCGATTTCCCAACACTGTGTCTTTCGCATGCTCCCTCGGACTACCTGCCAGGGCAGTCCCGTCGGCCAGCTGCGACCGCAATGCCTTGGTGACGAAATCCTGGACACTCAGAACAATGTCTGGTACAAGGCAGTAGGTCCCAGCAAGTCGGACTGGGTGAGGCTCCACTAGGCGAGGTATTGGCCGCTGGGGGCGAACTCCACTCATGCTGAAGCGCCCAAAGCTAACTGCGGTCGGTAGCTTTGGGGGCAGCGTTATTCCGACTGCGGTGCGCCGGTAGGCAACAGGAACGGCACAGCTTGGATACTTCAAGCCAGACGCAACGACACTTCCGACCTAATATCCGTAGGCCAGTCTGCCAGCATAACCTTATATCCGCCCTCCCCAGATGGCCTCAACTCAATTCCACGAATGGCCCCGTCACACTCCAGAACACATTGCTGCTCGTGATACAGGCGGCTGAGGCCGCTGGCCCATACGCGCAATGATTCATCGCCCCCTTCAATCCACAGACACTCCGCGTCGGTTTGCCAGGGTCCCAGACTTTGCATCTCCCGTTCGGTATTCGGACAGTTAAACAAGGCCCAATCTGTCCCCCGTTCAGTTCGGACCATCAAGGCGATCCCTGTGCCATCTTCAGCTATACGTTCCACTTCTATCCGCGGTGCATCCTCGTGGCCAGGACAGATTGCCGTTTCAAAAGACAAAGGAGGCTTGCCCATCCGGGAGGCTATCAGAACCGGCGCAGGAACCTTCTCTTCGTACCGGGACGAGAACCAGCCATCGATAGGTTCGTCTCTCCCCTCGACGACCTCCAGCGTTAGTCCGGAATTGGTTGGCATGGCCAGTGTCACGTTCGGACCGCCCCACGCGCTGCACAAGACCCCTGCATTGGCGTCGAAGTGATGCTCTCCTGGTTCCAGATGCCAGTAGACCTCCGGTTCGACTTGACCTTCGCCAATAACCAGATCCCGTATAAGCCAGTAGCGGCCCTTCACAAAGAGAATCTGGCGGATGTGTGTAACGTCCGCAGCATCGGTGAAACCTCTCCGGATTCCCCAGGCATAGTCAAACTGCGGGTGTAGTACCATATCGCCTGTGGTGTCGTTTAGCAGCTGGCTCTGACCGCGCAGCGTCAGGGTGTTGTTAGCTCGCGCTTCATCCCGAAAATAGCGTGACCACCGATGCCAATCGGCCTCGGGACTGGTCGAGTAGCGGAAGGGGCCGTTGTTAGTCAGAAGTGTCTTCCCGTACGCGTAAACTTCACAACTCAATGCATTAGGATTCTGGTGCGCGATACCGACTGGCCCGGCATCAAAGATCAGGTGCCAGGCGGCCCGATCCCAGCCAGTGCGCATCGTTACCCAACGCCCGTCGGGCAGGAACGTAGAGGTGAAGTCCGGTTCTTGTCCTGACTGCCCCTGCGTAGCCGCATACTGCAGTTCAGGGTCTTCGAATAGGTCAGCACCTCGCGCCAGGAAAGCGAGGTGACTGCCCGTCTGGGTATCATTGAAGTGAGCCACAGTCCCGTCAGGCTTAATCGTCTTCATATCAGCTCGCACTGCTGTGTGGACTTTCTCGCGAAGTTCGTCCGGGAGCAGGTCGTCCCGGCCCTTGTAGGACAGCAGCTCCATCCAGTCCATCAGTGTGGTGGGGACGCTACGGTGGTAACCGAGTGACATCTCAGTGCACACCCCGTCGGGATAGTGCTGCTTATCGAAAGAGTCGATGAGGAACCGCCGACCATCCTCCAGCCATTGTTTGGCTTGTTTGAACTCCGGCCAGAGGATTCCCGCGAAGACCTCAGTGGTCGCTTCACTGAAGGCGTGATTGCCGTGGTCCCAACGGTAGCGCAAGAGGTACTCGGCATGCTGATAGATAGAAAAAAGGATTCTGGCCCACAACCGGGTCGGGAATTCCGGGGAGCGGATCAACTTGCCCAAAGCGTTGAACCAGCTTTGCAACCGGATTGCCACCTCCAAGGGGCGCCAGCCGCTGCGCTTGATCTGCCAGTAGTTGACCAAGTCGTGCTCCACTGGCAGGACGTGCGTGATGAAATCATCAAACATTGCCAGTGCTTCTTGGGCGTACTCCGGTCTCTGGGTGTGCCACCAGGCGTTGGCGAGATTGACTAAATATGCCTGTCGAGTAAGCTGGCAGGTGTCTTCCAGGTCGCCGGCAGGCGCGGCCAGCCAGTCATAGCCGCCCGACATATCTATATAATGTTTCCCATCCCGAACCGGTATAGTCTTGGCCAAGCACAGCTCCGCCACCTCATCCTGGTAATCTGGATTTCGCGGAGGCGGCGGCGGGAACCACAGTTCGTCCGCCCGGCGTCGGTAGTACGCCAGAAGTTCTTCGTAGAATTCGTCATCGCCTTTTTGCGTCGCCTCTCTTACTGTCTCCATCCCGCTACGATCCAGCTCCAGGACACGAATGAGAGATGTTGCAGGCATGGTTCATCCTTTCCGATCGTTTTGAGGTATCTGCAATAGAGGTGGGGAGGCTCGCCTAGCGGGCCGGCGACGGGCCTACGTTCCTCAAACTCTATAAACCGAAGAAATGGGAGAAGGCACAGTGCCTTCTCCCGTTCCAGCCAAGATAGGGGACCGAATCGCCTACTCGGAGTAGCAGGGGAGGTTGTACCGGAAGATCAACTCCTCGCCATACCAATCCAGCTTGCCGTCGCCGTCGGTGTCTCGGGCGTCCAGGTCCCACAGATTGGCACCCATGTGGTTGGGCCAGTTACTGACAGAGAACTGCAGACCTGGAGTCCCTTGCTTTAGCCACTTCGCGTGGCCATCGCAAAAGGCCACGTTCATACCATTGAGGTGTGGGTACACAAGTATCCCCTTATTACAACCGCCATCGTAGGAACACGGGCTCTCAGCTCCACAGGCCGCGCCCCCGATCCCCTCGCCACATTCCACCCACATAACCGTATTGGATGGATCAGCAAGCCAGGTCTCATTAGCTGAGAAGTAGCGAGCGTAATTAGCCTGGGTACCCGTATACCACGGCGAGTGCTTGTAGTGGTTGGCCCACCACGAACCGCTGCTGTCACAGGCCTCTGGCACCCTAATCGTCAGTCCGCCGAGATCCGCCTTGCCCAGGGCGGCAGCGCCGGTCTGCGCGTTGAAGCAGTAGCTGGTTTCCAGATAGCTGTCATAGTTCTGTTGCAGGACACCGAACTCGGTCGCCGCTGGACATACCAATATGTCAGCGCTGCTGAGGTATTCGCACATTGAACCGTAAGCAATGCTGGCGCCATAGGCACGCTCAGCCGCTCGCCCGCTAATGCCTAGAAACTTGGTAGAGTAGGTGCGGTCGAGCCTGTCAATAGGTCCCTTGCCAATGGGATACATCGAGGCGTAGTCGCTGGTGTAGATCTTGACCATCGTTGCCAGGTGCTTGACGTTCCTCAGACAGGCCGTCTGGTGGGCCTTCGCCCTGGCCCGGGCAAAGACCGGAAACAGAATTGCCG
>CAYNMY010000305.1:0-3749 GCA_964398275.1 uncultured Armatimonadia bacterium
CTGACTGTCACCGAAGAGGAGTCCAATGCCCGGCTAGCGGCTGTCAAAGCCGAGTTCAAGTCGTTGGAAGACTTCAATCGCATGATGCACAAACGGGGTATCAAGGGCCCGGCCTTTCGCCAGCGGCTGCGCGCCCGGATATTACTGGAGAAGTTGGTCGTCAAGCTCGGCGGCATCAGCGACGCGGACGCGCGCGCATACTACGACAAGCACCTCAGCGACTACCAGTCACCCGCACAGGTACGCCTGCACGCGATAGTCACCCCGGACGCCGAGCAGGCGTACCAGGCCCGCCAGCAGGTGGCGGGCGGGGCTGACTTTGACGCGGTTGCTCTGCAGGTGGGTGGTGAGATGGCAGGCGACTGGGGGTGGCTGGCCCGCAAGGACCTGAGCAATGCGCTTATCCGCGAAACCGCTTTTAGCCTTAAGCCCGGCGATGTCAGCAATCCGATCTACATCGAGGAGGAATACTTCGTGCTCTGGGTGGCGGAGACGAAAGCGGGCCTGGACCGCAGCTTCGAGGAGGTAAAGGACGATATTAGTCGCAGGCTGCGGGAGGACCGCGGCATCACCCCCGAGAGCGTCCTGGCCGGCCTGTGGCGCAAGGCCGAAATCACTGTGCCCTGGAAGGCCTACTACTATCTGGAAAACGAGTACAAGCAGCTTGGCGTAGTCAAGGTGATAGTCGACGGCAGCTATGTGGCGATGCCCAGCGCGCCGGTTATGCTCGAAAGCGGTCATATCCTGGTTATGGCTAAGCCTCTGCTCGCGGCCATGAATGCGAAGCTCACCTGGGACGCCGATACTCAGGCCATGACCGCAACCACCGAATCGGGCACCGTTCAGCTCACCGTCGGTTCTGTGCAGGCCGCGTCGGGAGACCGCGTCGTGCTGATGAACGAAGCGCCCCAACTGCGCGAGGGCAGGCTCTTCGTCTTGCCACGGCCAGTGATCACCGCCCTGGGCGGCAGTGTCAAGTGGGACCCGGTCACCTACGCTCTGCTGGTGACCTCGGCGGCGCAGTCCGAGACCGATGCCAACGAGTAGCATAAGGTGCCAGCCAGACAAGTCCGCCACCAGCGTTGCTGCACTGATTTCGTGCGGCAGCGCTTTATTCTGTCGCCCCCGGGTAGCCTATGACCGAGGAAGACTCACCACCAGATTACGATCCCGCCCTGCGCGTACTGCACGAGCGGCCTGATGAATGCGCTTACCGGTCGCTGACGCGGCGCCAGCAGGTGGTATTGGCCGGGTTAGCGGTAATCCTGGTCACAGCGCTGGTCTGGCGACCAATCTCTGCGCTCGTTGTGCTCAACGCCATACTGATCGTCTTCTACCTGGTTCACTCTGCCTACAAGTTCTACCTGGTCTGGCTTTCGCTGGACCGGCCGCTGATTGTCGAGGCCAGCTCGGAGGAAGTCGCTGCGCTGCGCGACGGGGACCTGCCCAGCTACACTATACTTGTCCCGCTGTATCGTGAGGCGCGGGTGCTCCCGGCGCTCGTCCAGGGCCTGGCCCGCCTGGATTACCCCGCCGACCGGATGCAGGTCATCCTGCTCCTGGAGGAGGATGACAGCGAGACCCGCCGGGCCTGCGAGCAGATTGACCTTCCCGAGAATTTCCGCCCGCTGGTGGTGCCCCACTCGCAGCCCAAGACCAAGCCCAAGGCCTGCAACTGCGGTCTGGCAGCCAGCGATTCGGACCTGGTCGTCATCTACGATGCGGAAGATCGCCCCGAACCGGACCAGCTCAAGAAAGCCGTCGTTACCTTCGCCAAGGCTTCGCCGCAGACGGCTTGCGTGCAGGCCAAGCTCAACTACTACAACCAGCGCCAGAATCTCCTGACCCGCTGGTTCACCGCGGAGTATTCAGTCTGGTTCGATCTGTTCTTGCCCGGCCTGACCGCCTCCGGCGCGCCGATACCACTGGGCGGGACCTCCAATCACTTCCGCACCCCGGTGCTGAAAGAACTGGGCGGCTGGGACCCGTTCAACGTCACCGAGGACTGTGATCTGGGCGTGCGCCTGCACAAGCACGGCTTCCGCACGATCATGATGGACAGTACCACCTGGGAGGAGGCCAATGGCCGCCTGTTCAGTTGGCTGCGGCAGCGCTCCCGCTGGGTCAAGGGCTACCTCCAGACCTACCTGGTGCACATGCGCCATCCCGGGAAGCTGCTGGGGCAACTGGGCCTGGCCGGCTTCTTCAGCTTCCAGATGACTATCGGTGGCTCAGTGCTCTGCTTCGTCATCAATCCCATCTACTGGCTGCTGACGGCGCTGTGGATCGCTACCCAGGCCCAGATCATCAGCGCGCTCTTCCCGCCGGTCATTTACGCCCTGGGCGCACTTTGCCTCTTTGCCGGCAACTTCGTCTTCGTCTACCTGGCCGTAGCCGGCTGCATGACCCGCCGCTACTACGACCTGGTCAAGTACGCCGTACTCAGCCCGATCTACTGGCTGCTGATGAGCCTCGGCGCGTATAAGGGTATCGCCCAGCTCCTGCTGCACCCCCACTACTGGGAGAAGACCGACCACGGCTTTGCCCAGCCGGAGGTCGAGCAATGACCGATGCGCCGACCGCGACATCCCGGCGCCGCTGGCTCCACTCGGCCAAGGGCATCCTGGTATTCATGCTCGTCATTCTGCTCTGCCTCCGCGTGGGCTGGGCCGCGATCACGCGCTACTGCCTGGTCAACTGGGACGGTCTGGCCGCAGTTGCCCATGCCTATGATGTGCTCTACAAGGAGTCAGGTGTCCACCTGGCTCTGCTCGGATTCGTTGAGCCGCCGCTGCCGGGCTTGATTGCCACGATCTTTGCCGGCCTGGGCCGGGCGCTGCTGCATCCCGCATTTGTGCCGGCTGCAATCGGCGCGCTACTGCTGGCGCTCGGCGCGTTGGCCGTCCGGAGAATCGGCGGGGAGATGGGCCTGGGCGAGTGGTCGTTGCTGTTCGCCCTCGTCCTGGTACTCGACCCGATTGTGCTCAGCTATGCCGCCGGTGGTGCGCCTGCCGTGCTGCTTATTCTGCTGCTGCTAGGCGGGGCATACTCGCTCAGCCGGTGGGGCGAGCACCAGCGCTTCCGCGACCTGCTGGCGGTCAGCCTGTACCTCGCCGGCGCTTTGATGACCCGCTACGAGGTCCTGTTCGTGGTGGTCGGCGTGGCCGTCTATGTGGCGTGCCGTTCGGCCCGGGAGGACGGGGCGCAGGGCGCGGAGGGGACCGTGATCGCGTTTTTGCTGCCGATCGTCTACGTCGCCGCCGCGTGGATCGGCGTCTGCTGGGTGATTCAGGGCGATCCCTGGTTCTTCTGGCGCAATACGTTCAGCGAAGTGCCTTTCGGCCCCCTGCGTTACCCGCTCACGGCGATTGGTCAAGTGCTGCGGATGTTGCTGATCTGTAGCCCGCTTCTGCTTCCCGCGGCATACTACGCTCTCCGCGAGCCGGGTCTGCGGGCGCGCGCGGCTGGCCCGCTGTTGATGATCGCCGGCAGTGGGGCCGCAGTGATCATTCTGGGGCCATTGCATGCTTCATTGTCCGGGGATACGTGGGCGCAGCTCACTACGCTGACCGCTGTCAGCATCGCGGCCGGCCTCGTGTTGGTGATGATGGCGCTTGGCCACCTGGCGCAGCGCGGGGCAACTCACCGGCAACGAGCTGTTGTGGTGGTCCTCGCCGTGGCGGCTTTACTGGCCAATCTGTGGCTGGTTCGCGCCGGATACGGACGCCCAGACGGCCCTACCGCTGTCC
>CAYNMY010000306.1:0-3747 GCA_964398275.1 uncultured Armatimonadia bacterium
ACATTGACCTGGTGGTCGTCTCGCCAAAGTTTGAAGGGGTGCCGTGGCCGGACCGACCGGCCTTGGTGCTCCAGGCTATCTATCCACGGCGATCGGCGGATGTCCTCTGCTACACGCCAGAGGAGTTCGAACAGAAGCGGCGCGAGGCCGGGATCGTCGCCACTGCCTGCGAGGAGGGCATTTGGCTATGAGCGACGACGAGCGCGAAGAGTGGGTGGTAATAGCTGAGTTCATGGCCATTGATACCGGCTTCGCAGCCGATCTGGCGGTGTCTAAGTTGCGGGGTAGCGGCATCCCCGCAGTACGTTTTCCCAGCGGGAGGCTAACTAGCGTTCTGGGCGGAGCCGTGCCTGTGGTCGAGCCCATCCGGATTGTCGTTCCGCCCGAACACGAAGAGCGCGCACGGGAGATACTCGCTGACAGCGAGTAAAAGACGGGCGGTGTAGATAAGGAGCCACCATGGTGGTGTCGGGAAAAGGGAGCACGACATTTGACGACGTTTGGGACGATATCAAGCGGCGGGTCGCTGCTGAGCGTCCGAGCGTACGCATTGGTGCAGCAGACAGCGAACAGGCAAAGACAGTACAGGTCGAGCTGGAGGAGCCCGACAGCTTGCGCGGCGCAGTGGTGTTTCCGCCGGAGCCTGAGCATAGGCTCAGAGCCAACAAATCTGATTTTGAGAAAGTGGCTCACATTTGGGACAAGTACCAGCACGTGCCGGAAGAGATCTCCCACCACACGGGCCTCGACGTTTCGAATGTCCGATTCATTGTGGCTGTCCTCGATTGGCATTCGGATTGGGCTGAACACAAACGCGTAGAAGAAACAGAAAAACGCGATCACCTTGTTCAGAAGGAACTGTGGCTCGCGCGGTATGAGTTCGATCTGGAAGAGAAGCGCGTACCCCTTGTGCAGAACCGCGCGGGTGCGCTAGTAGCAGCAGCTGGCGCAGCGATAGCACTTGCAGTTGGCTTCTTGGCGTCGGGCGGCGCCCTTATGGCGATTGCGAGGGCCGACGCTGTGGTGGCGATCGCCGGTCTTGGTGCGGTCGTTGTGTCCGTGGCCTCATCTGGTGCATGTCTGTGGTGGGCATCAAGCGTTTTGAAAGGTCGGAAGTACTGGCATCCACTTACGCCCGAGGATCTGTTTCACCGCTTCGCGAATCGGGCGGCTACGCCGGAAGTCAGTTTACAAATCGATCGCACAATTGCTGCTAACCTAAGCGAGATAGCAGGCAAGAACCGACAACAGACGGAAGACCGCTTCCGCGACCTAGACCGAGCCGTGGGAGCGTTGAGAATAGGCGCTATTGCTCTTCTAGTCTTCTTGCTAGTTTGGGGAATCGAAGTAACCTATGGCCGAATGGGGGTGAAAACCATGTCTGAACAGAACGATTCCAGTACCACCGATACTGGTCAATCGGGTGACTCTACGGACGCCGGCACTGACGTAGAAGTGACCCCTGCACCGGCTGCCCTTGTGCCCTCCGTGCCCATGCCAGAGCCCGTGCGGGTGGAGGGAGAGATAATCACGGGGGCTCAAGAGGTAACAAAAGTGGACAATGCCATAACTGCAGTCAGGCTCCATGAGGGTCCCAGTGAGGGTATTACAGGCGTTGTGCAGGAACAAGCGCCGGACAGTGAACCCTCCGCTGAAGATGCGACTGACTAAGCCGCGCCGTTCGGTGTTCGTGTGCGGAGAGGGATGATCGACGGGGTATCTCGTCGAGGTGGCCGTTGCCTGGCTGTTGGTCTGATAGAGGCCAGTGCACCGCACGAATGAATTGTGCTGCCGATGCATAGTTGGTGCAGCCAGCCGTGGGGAGCCACAACGGGTGAGAAGACATGGACTTTGAACGCTTTACCAATCAGACCAAAGAAGCGATAGCGCACAGTCAGCAGATTCTGCAGCGCTATCAGCATAATCAGCTCGATACCGAGCATATCCTGCTGGCGCTGCTCGAGCAGGAGGGTGGCGTGGTGCCGCGTGTACTGGAGGCGGCGGGTGTTGATCCCGACGGCCTGATCAGTGCCCTCGAACGCGAACTGGGCACACGGCCGCAAGTGCAAGTCGGCGGCGGCGATACCCAGCAGATCTACCTCACGCCGCACACCCATCGGGTCCTGGACCTGGCCTGGCAGCAGGCGCAGAAGATGGGCGACAGCTTCATCGCCGCCGAGCATATCCTGTTGGCGATCATCGAGGACGGCCAGACCGAAGCCGGGGAGGTCCTGGCGGACCTCGGGCTGACTGTCGAGGAGACGCTGCAGGCCCTCCAGCAGATTCGGGGTACACATACTGTCAGTGATGCCTCGGCGGAGGCGAAGTACGAGGCGCTGGAGCGCTATTCACGGGATCTCACCCAAATGGCCCGCGAGGACAAGCTCGATCCGGTTATCGGTCGGGAGCAGGAGATCCGGCGGGTCATCCAGGTGCTGTCGCGACGCACCAAGAACAACCCGGTGCTGATCGGCGACGCCGGCGTAGGCAAGACCGCTATCGCCGAAGGCCTGGCGCAGGAGATCGTCTCCGGCGAGGTGCCGGAGATGCTCCACGACAAGCGGCTGGTGCAGCTTGACCTGGCCGCGATGGTTGCCGGCAGCAAGTACCGCGGCGAATTCGAGGAGCGTCTCAAGGGCGTCATTGACGAGATTGAGGCGGCTGGGGACGAGATTATCGTATTCATTGACGAGCTGCACACCATAGTGGGAGCCGGCGCGGCCGAGGGCGCGATGGACGCCTCCAACATGCTCAAGCCGGCGCTGGCCCGCGGCGGACTGCGCGCAATCGGCGCGACCACGCTCGACGAATACCGCGAGCACATCGAGAAAGACCCGGCGCTGGAGCGGCGCTTCCAGCCAGTGTTCGTGGATGAGCCCAGCGTGGACGATACGATCGAAATACTCCACGGGCTACGGGACCGCTACGAAGAGCACCACGGGGTGAAGATCTCCGACGAGGCGCTCGATGCCGCCGCGCAGCTCTCGGAGCGCTATATCTCGGACCGCTTCCTCCCTGACAAGGCGATTGACGTCATTGACGAAGCGGCCAGCAAGCTGCGGATTGACACCTACCACATGCCGCCACGGCCCGACGCGCTGCGCAAGCAAATCGCCGAGCTGGCCGAACAGGGCGAGGAGGCGGTGCGCAGCCAGCGCTACGAGGAGGCCGAGCGGGTCAAGCGGCAGATGGACGAGCTGGAGGCGAAGCTCCCCGCGGCCGAGGAGAAATGGGCTGGCGTCGAGCAGCTTGACGACACGGTGGACGCCGACGACGTGGCCCAAATAATCGCCGACTGGACCGGCATTCCGGTGACGCGAATGTTTGAAGAGGAAGCGCGCAAGCTGCTGGAGATGGAAGACCGTCTCCACCAGCGGGTCAAGGGCCAGGACGAGGCGGTTGTCGCCGTCTCCGAGGCGATCCGCCGGGCCCGCGCGGGCCTGAGTGATGCGCGGCGACCGATTGGCTCGTTTATCTTCCTGGGGCCAACCGGCGTGGGCAAGACCGAGCTGGCCCGCGCGTTGGCGGAGTTCCTCTTCGACGAGGAAGACGCGATGGTGCGGATTGACATGTCCGAGTACATGGAGAAGCACTCCGTCTCGCGGCTGATCGGCGCGCCACCCGGCTACATCGGCTACGAGGAGGGCGGACAGCTTACCGAGGCCGTCCGGCGCCGGCCGTACCGGGTGATACTGCTCGACGAGATCGAGAAAGCTCATCCCGATGTCTTCAACATCCTGCTGCAAA
>CAYNMY010000307.1:0-3707 GCA_964398275.1 uncultured Armatimonadia bacterium
GTCGGATTCGCGGGCGATCGGGAGGCGCTGGGCCTGGGACCGACTCTCTTCACTGACTACAGCAGCTACAGCGATCTGCAGCCGCGCGAGCGCCCGGACCCCAAAGTACCGTGCATCTTTGCGCCCGAGTATTACGCTCACGCGCAAAAGTGTGTGGCGAAAAAACTCGCCGCGCACATGGCGCTGCCTCGCTACGTCTCCTCCAAGATCAAAGACGAACCTAAGACCACACCGTTTACGATTGACTACTGCGAGCATTGTCGCCAGGCCTACCGGCAGCTTCACGGCGAAGAGATGCCCGAGTGGATGCCGCAATTGCCCAAGGCCTTGAAGGATTTTGTCCAGTTCTACAAGAGCAATGAGCCTTACCCCAGCGGTGATGCTGGCGCCGTGGCTCGCCGCAAGTGGGCGGAGTTTATGTCGCTTTGTGTCGAGCAGGCCTTTGCGGCGACCTACCGCGCGAAGCAGGAGGCCGGCGCGCAATACGACCTGATCCTCACCTACGCCCCGGAGGTACCTACGTGGGTGGTGGGCAACAGGCTGGCGTTTGGCGATGTGCTTAACTGGTCGCGGCACTGTGATATGCTGGACTTTGACCAGTACGCATACTTCTACGCCCACTCGCAGAAGCTCCGTATGGGCAATCCCCACTATACTATGGGCTAT
This sequence comes from uncultured Armatimonadia bacterium, assembly GCA_964398275.1. Lineage (GTDB taxonomy): Bacteria > Armatimonadota > Zipacnadia > Zipacnadales > Zipacnadaceae > JALGTD01. The sequence continues at coordinate 667 of CAYNMY010000307.1, forward strand.
TTCCGCACTGCGGCGGCATACCTGGATAAGCCCTGGGGCTTCTACGTCGAGATTGACGACCGCAACTGGCCGCAGCAAAAGACTCCCTACAACGCCAGCAGCGAGCTGGGCTACATGGCCCTCGCCCAGGGCGCGGACTACCTCAACACCTTCATCACCCGGCCTTTTGGTACCGGCGTGGGAGCCCGCGAGAAGCGCTGGGACGATTGGGGCCGGGAGATGAGCAAAGTCCGGTCGCTGGGTGCCCTGGTGGTGAATACCCGGCGGCAACTTGCGCCGATCGCGTGGATTCACCCCACTACCACGCAGTATATGCTGGAGAGCGGCAACGTCCGCAAATGGTACACATACGAATATATTCGCGCGGCCTTTGGCGAGGCCGATGTGGTAGACGAGCGGATACTGGCCGACCAAGGGCTCGAACCGTACAAGTGCCTCGTGCTGATGGGAGCACCGTGGGTGAATGGGAAGGTCGCGGAGATGCTGACGGACTTCGTCCGCAGCGGGGGCCTGCTGATATGCGACAGCCTGCCCGAGGCCGACGAGAATAATCAGCCCCTAGCGTGGCCGGCGGAGTTTTCTCAGGGCGAAGAGAGTGCGTGGGACGCCGACATGCCGGTCCACCGGTGCCGTTATGGTGCGGGCGAGCTTGTGCGGCTGAAGTTCGACACCGAGGAACTGTGCCGGGCGATGGCCGAAGAAGACCAGCTTGAGAAGAGCGAGGTCTTCCGCAAGGCGGTCCGCGAGCTGATTGACGGCTACGGCATCCGGCCCCAGGCCCGGAGCAGTAATCCGCGCTTCGATGCCGGCGTCAGGCTCGCCGAGGGCAGCAGCCTGCTGTTCGTCGTCAGCCACGCCGAGCAGGCCGAGGAGACGACCGTCACTCTGTACAACGTCCCTCACAAAGTGGGGTTTGCCTGCGACATGGTCACCCGTGAACCAATTGAGTACCAACAGAACGGCGATTCGCTGACCTTTGCCTGCAGCCTCGATAGCCGCTGTGCGCGGATTATTGGCCTGTACCCAACCAAGCCGGAAAAGCTCGATATAGAACTGGCTAAGGACAATTTGACCCGCGGAGACGAACTGAAGTACCGGCTGCGCCTGTTCAGCGACAGGGCACCAATCGCCCAGGGCAGCCATCTGGTGAAGGTGACTGTGAGCGATCCTCAGGGCCAGAGCAGGCCCCTATACAGCGGGCCGGTGCTGTGCACCGGCGGCAGCAAAGTCGTCTCGACAAGTCTGGCGATCAACGCGCCTGTGGGTACGTGGACAATCGTAGCTGAGGACTGGCTGGGCAATAAGTCCGCCCCGCTTAGCTTCGAGGTGCGCTGAGGGAGACATTTTTCAACAAGGCTGCCATTCTTAGGGCAGGCGCGCAGCCCTGGGAGGAACTGGTGTGTCAAGGGAAGAATTCTACAGGCCGGCAGGACCTGTAGGCGCAGTGTCGAATAGAATACCTCACGTTTCAAAGACTAACCGAGTTAGGGAGGCTGCAAAATGGAATCCAAGGTACTACGTGTTGCCCAAATCGGCTACGGCATGTTTGGCTCCGATATAGTGGCGGGAACACTGTGGGATCTGCAGCGCAATGGTATTTCGCCCTACCTGGATCGTCTGGGCCTGGATGACTGGGCCGAGGCGTATGCCGGCGTCAAAGTGGAGTTGGTGGCCCTGGGCGAGCGCAGCGAGCAGGCGGCCCAGCGAGCAGTACAGGAGAACGAGGACCGTCTGGGTGTGCGGCCTGCCGTCTATCTGGGCGATACGTCCTGGGAAGATATAATGGACGACCACCCCGACCTCGATGTGTTGTTCGTCGCCACGCCCGACCACCTGCATGCCGCGCCGGTTCTAAGTGCGCTCGAGCGGGGCCTGCATGTCATCACCGAGAAGCCGATGTGCTTGAAGCTCGATGAGGCCAAGCAGATTGCCGAGCTGGCCCGGAACAAGGACCTGATCGTCGGCGTGGACATGCACAAACGCTATGATCCCGACCATCTGGCGATATTTAAGGGGATTTTGCCGGAGCTAGGCAGCCCTATTTTCGTGCGCGGCGTGCTGGAAGAGCCGCTGGAGGTCTCCACTAAGATATTCAAGTGGGTGGAAGAGAGCGATCCATTTACTTACGTGGGCATCCACTGGGTGGACCTGTTCTGCCATTACTTGAAGCTTACTCCGCTCAGCCTCTATGCCATCGGTGTCAAGAAGCGGCTGCGGGACGAATTCGGCCTCGACGCATTTGACGCCACCCAGGTCGTGGTCACCCACACCGACGGTACCGTGGTCAGCTACGAGAATAACTGGCTGACTCCTGCGGATTTCGAAGCGAACGTGAATCAGGAAAGCAGCCTTCTCGGCTCATACGGGAAGGTCGAGTCGGACTCGCAGTACCGCGGCCTGCGCTACTGGATCGAAAACAAGGGCTCGCGGACGAGCAATACGCACTTTTTCCGGGAAGTCGAGCGGCCCGATGGCAGCACAGTACACATCGGCTACGGCAAAGACAGCCAGATCGAGTGCTTCGAGAAGATCTGCCGGTGTAAATTCCTGGGCGCATCAGCGAATGAGCTGGCCGGCACCTATCCCGATGCCGCCTCCCAACTGGGGCCCTGTGCAATCATCCAAGCTGCCCGGGAGGTCCTGGCGGCAAACCAGGCGCTAATTGACCAGGGCCAGCCGCCTACTGTGACGGCCAGCTTTGACGAAGAAGGTTTCGTCGTGCACGGTGGTGGTTAAGGGCGAGTGGGCAAGAAGAGTCCTTGGGGGAAGCCGCTTTCTCAAGAGAGCGGCTTGCGGTGTGACATCGCCGACCAAATTTGTTGGTCTACCGGCAGAATTTGCTGTCCCGGTGGAGGTGGAAGTAGGTTTGGCGACGAAACCTCGTACCTAGAGCCGCAGGGGAGGGTACGCCCGACCGGCGGCTGTCGTGCAATTTACTGACCGAAAGGACTGATTAGATTGGATGATGTACTGTTTAATACCAGGCTGGAGAACTTCCAGGCCGAGGGTGAGCTTCTCGCCTTCAACCTCGCGCTGGTGGC
>CAYNMY010000308.1:0-328 GCA_964398275.1 uncultured Armatimonadia bacterium
CCGGGCCAGGATGGCCCGCTGGCGGTGCCGGTTCTCTGCGAAGAGGTCACGCTTGGCGGCCCCGCAGGCGAGTATACCTTTGCGGCGATCCTGGACAACGCCGCTCCGACGGGTGACCGTCTCGATTTTCGGCTCACCGATCCGGCTGATATGCCCGCGCTGGACGGCACGGTGAGCCTGTGGGGCATTGATGAGCGGGCGGCAGCCTGGCTCATCGCCCGGGGCCTGTCCTGCGAACCATTCGACAAAGATGCGCCTTCCCCAGGGCAGCCTATCCTGGTGGGCATCCCCGAGGGGGCAACGGAGGCCGATTGGGAGGAATTGGAGC
>CAYNMY010000308.1:338-3706 GCA_964398275.1 uncultured Armatimonadia bacterium
GGGGGTATTGATTAGCGGGGGACCGGTTGGCGCACGGGCGGGGGCCTGCGCTGCGAACCTTTCCACAACCAGCTCCGCCACACACAGCACGTTATATGGTGGGCATCCCCGAGGGGGCAACGGAGGCCGATTGGGAGGAATTGGAGCGCCGGATGAGCGAGGGCAGTACGGTCGTTTTCCTCGAGGCGCAGGCCTTCGAGCACGAAGATGATCCGGTCTACTGGCTGCCGCTGGCTAACAAGGGCAAGTGCTACAAGTTCCACGACTGGGTGTATCACAAGGAATGTGTGGCGAAGGCTCACCCCATCTTCGCGGGGCTGCAAAGCAAGGGGATGCTGGAGTGGGCCTACTATGATCAGGTGATCCCGGAGTACGTGTTCGAGGGTCAGGATACCCCCGACGACGTCGCCGCAGCGGCGTTTGCGGTGGGATATTCCGTTGCAGGCGGATACGTCTCGGCCGTGCTGGTGGGGACGTATCAGTTCGGGGCGGGACGCCTGGTGCTCAACACCATGCGGGTGCTGGAGCACGTAGACCAGCATCCCGCGGCTGACCGGCTGCTGGTTAACCTCATCCGCTATGCCCAGCAGCGCCCGGGTATTGCACCTTGATCTGCTCGCCTAAGCTGTGCTGCAAACGGTGAGTGGCAATGGGGTGCTGGTGACAGCAGCCAGCGTGATTTGCTACGGTGGCTCCGGCTGATTGACTGCGCTGGCCGCCGACCGGATGGCGCTTAGGCCCGCCGGGTTGCCCGGGTATGCCTCGTGAACGTAAGTGATCTTGCGCGCGCGGTCAACGACCACTACCGTCGGCACTTTTCGCACACGCAGCGCCCGCGACACCGGGCTGCGGTGGTCGAGCAGCACGGGGAACGACAGTCCCTCCGCACCGCCTAGCGCCTTTACCTGGTCGGTCCAGGCCCCGTCCACGCTCACCGCCAGCAACTGGAAACCCAGCTCTTCCTGCTGCGTGGCCAGTTCGCGGAGCTGCGGCAACTGGGCGATCCAGGTATCGCACCAGAACGCCCAGAAGTTCAACACGAGCACCGGTTCCTCGAAGCTAGCCAGCCGGTACTGCCGGTCCTCGAGGTCGAAGAGCGTGAAATCAGGCAGCGGCCCACCTACAGCGGGCGGCGGGGGCTCCGCAGCCGCCAGAGTGACGGCGACCACCAACAGGGCCAAAGCGGACGCGGTGCGCCTCATTGGTCGTTGACCTCTATCTCGCGGATGCGCATGCGCGCGGGCCGATTATGCCCGCGCACCTCAGGGAAGTACATCAGCATCGCGGTCGAGGGCAGGATGTTATACTGTCCGGGCGCTTCGGTGCGCAGCACGTAGCTCAGGAAGTGGTCACCCTTGGAAAGGTAGTCGAAGAAGAAGACCAGGCGGTTGTCCCAGACCTCGCGGCGGTCCCACGGATTATCCCAGGGCCGCTCCTCGCCGACGATGACCTCGCAGCCGGCGGGGATCGGCTCCTCGAGCAGCACGTAGCGCATATTCTCCTCCACCGCTACGCGCAGCTCGACCGCGACCACGCTGCCCGGCGCCTGCGACCCGCCCTCGACGGGATTCTGCACCGGAATCCGGTAGGTCCGCTCGACAGCGATGCCCTTAGCCTCGGGGATCGCCTGCTCGGCGGGGATCAGGTAGTGCAGCCGCGCCGACCAGTAGGTGGTGCCCGTGCCCTTCTTATCAATCTGGAGCAGGTTAGCGCCCGGCACCAGTGCCTCCGCAGGCACTTCAATGCTCACCGGGTCGGCAAAGATGCTCGCCGCATCCATCGTGACGGTCTTCGCCTCGTGTCCGTTCACGTAGATCATGGCGGTGTACTCGGGCCGCAGCTCGTCGGACTTCTCCAGATAGTTGCTCAGCGCCAGCACCGCGGCGGCGGTGTCCTTGGTCGAGCGCCACGACTTGCCCCTGCGCGTGGCCATCAGCCAGCGGACCGCCGGGACGATGTTCTCGCTGTCGGGCCGAATCTCCAGCAGCGCGCGCAGCACCTGGGCAGTCACCTCGACATCGTTATCCAGCCACGAATAGGCGTAGCGGGCGTCGGCGGTCCAGTGTGCGCCCAGACCGGTCAGGATAGCCATGCCGTCCAATTCTTCGGTCAGGGTGGCAGCAAGCTGTTTCAACTCGGCTTGCACATCGGCAGGGACCTCGCTCTGCGCCATCCGGTTCAGCGCCAGCGCCAGACTGGCGCGGCTGAAGACATCCAGTTTCTCATGCTGGTCCAGCAGACTGATAATCACCTCCACCGCCTCGGCGAGAGCTTCGTCGCTCCACCGGTCCGCGTACGCCAGCGCCCACAGCAGGTAGGCCTGCGCCTGGCGATACTTCTCCTCGCACAACGCCTCGCGCAGGTAGGCCACGCCGCGGCGGATCGCTTGGTCGGTGCCGATGTAGCCGGCTTCCTGCGCGATCTTCAGCCCGTAGACGATGTATGCAGTCATATACGGGTCGCTGTCGTCGAACTCCCACCAGTGCCAGCCGCCGTCGCTGTGCTGGTAACGCAGCAGCTTCTGCAGCCCGAAGCTGACGTAGCGGTCCAGGTTCTTGGGCTTGGGGCGGTCCACCTTGAGCTGCGCCAGCGTCCGCGCGACGACTACGTTGGGCAGGAAGCTGTCCAGCGTCTGCTCGGCGCAGCCGTACGGGTAGCGCTCCAGGTATTCCAGCGCCTCGAAGATCGGCCCGGCCAGCGACGGCGAGAGCGTGATCTCCAGCGTCGCGCTGTCCAGGAGCGCGTTGTCCGGCAGCGTCAGCGTCTCGCTGACTTCGTAGTCGCTGACCCCCGCGTACGCATCAACATTCTTCACGCCGTTGGGCAGCACGGGCAGCGTGCTCTCCATTGCGTCGGCCGCTCCCGGCCCGCCCTCGGCGCTGACCAGGAAGCGCGCGTTCTGCGGCCCGATCGCCTTGATCCGCCAGGTCAGCCGCCGGATGCCCTCCTTGGCCAGCGAGATGATCTGCTGCGGCTCGCCCAGGACCTCCACGCCTTCGCCGGTCAGCGTGACCGTCACCTCGCGGGTCTGTTCGGTGTAGTTGTGCACGATGGCGGCGGCAGTCGCCTCGTCGCCCTCGACGTAGAACCTCGGCAGCACCAGCCGCACCAACAGGGGCATCGTCACCGTCGCGGTTTCGCGGCCTTCGCCGCCGGCTGCATCCTTCGTCAGAGCGCGGGCGGTGGCCCGCCACGTGGTCAGGTTATCGGGCATCTCGAAGGTGATCTGCGCGGTACCGTCGGGATCAGTGACTATCGAAGGGCTCCAGTAGGCAACATCCGCAAACTTGCGGCGGACCCGAACCTCTTCAGCCGGACCCCCCGCCGCCGCGTATGGCACCCCCAGCCCGGGCGCTGCAGGGCGGGCG
>CAYNMY010000309.1:0-3698 GCA_964398275.1 uncultured Armatimonadia bacterium
GTAATGCTCTCGAACAATGCCCAGGGCATAATCGCCAGCACGGGTTCGCCGCGGCGCGTCACGGCGAGCGCCGTGAGGTCCTTCTTCGCCAACATCTCGGGCAATTGCGTGAGATGCTGCCGGGCTGCGCTTACCGACAGGGTTTCACAGACGAGGCTCCTGTCTGCTGTGGTGGTCACTGAATAGTCCTCTCCTTTTCCTTGTTCCGTGATACGGCAAGTGTCTATGTAATTGTACACGCACTTGTCTACTTTGTCAATGCCCTATCGGCTCTCGACCAGACTACTGAAATCCCTTCTGCTCAGCCAGCTCAGCGGGACACCTGCAACTGCTCCAGCAACTCGTGGAGGTGGGGACGCAGGTCGGGGTCGAGGTAATCGAAGTTCACGCCCCGGTCGGTAATCTCCCAGAACTCGGGCTGAGTCACGCTGAGCAGCTCCTCGCCCAGCCGCGCCAGCACGTCAGGCTCAACCTGGCCCAGCGCCTCCTGCATCTGCTCACTTAGCGACTCCGCTGCTTCGGCCAGATAGAACGCCCCCAGGGCCAGCCACATCTTGTACACCCCGTCCAGGGCCTGCTCATGACCGCGGCTCGCCAGAGGCGCAGCCAGCGACAGGAACGCCGCCAGAAGCTCAGCAGCCCGGGGGCAGTCTTGCTGGTAAGCCACCTGGTTGAGAACGCGCAGGTCATAGGCTACTGTCTCCACCACGAACTGCACCCGCTGAGCCTCCGCTATCCGCGCGTAGTAGCACAGATGATGGCTAATGCGCACGGCCATCTCCGGCCACGGGCGGACCAGCCGCTCGGTCAAGATCCGATATTCATCCAGCAGGTGATAGATAATACCTTTTTGCTGGGCGTTTATCGCCTCGCGCAGGAAGGTATTGAAGTACTTCACCACCAGCTCTACCACCGTTTCATCGCCAACGCTCAGGGCTTCTTCCCCGATACGTCTGGCGCTCACTGCCACGGCTGTTGCCGCCGCCGGCGAGCCGCCCAGGGCCGAGCTGAATATGGTCTGCAGCTCCCGCAGCGCTTTAACCTCTACCCAGTTTCGTTCCTGCTCAATCCGGCGCACATATTCCTCGGACGGGCCTAAGAAAATGCCGTTCTCGACATTGAACCACTGTTCCGGTCGTTGCGACTTCTGCGCAAGGTAGCGGGCCGAGATACCCATCAGGGCCCAGACACTGCTCAGCGCGACGCTGGTGTCACTAATACGCAGGGAGCCTTTGGCAATATCGCTGATCTGCTCCAGGCTCTGGCTGAGCCGCAGCTTGGCGGTACCATCAGCGCTTCCCCTGGGGCAACGCTGCTTCAGGCAGTCCAGGGCACGTCCCTGGATCTTGCTGATGATACTGGTCGGCGCCAGAAAATCAAATACGAAGAAAATATACGGGATCAGGGAGGCCAGACATACCGTCATCAGCGCCAGACAAGCTACGATCCCGGCGCGCGGACCAAACTCCGGCGTTATGGTATTGGCGACATAAAAGCAGTAGATGATGGTGAATATGAAGATCGCCAGAAGCAACAGGTTGACCTTCGCCTCGATAAACAGGTCAATCAGCTTGGGGGTGTAACGGCTGGCGGTAAGCTGAACTACAATCAACGCCAGAGTTATGGTGATAGCCAATATCGTGCTCAGGGCGCAGGCGATAGAGGTGAGGGTGTAGCGAGCGGTGGACGGGTCCGCCGCCAGGACCGACGCCACATAGCCGGTGGGGGCACCCGGGGATGCGAGATCAATGGTCTGTACCGCCGCGAACAGCATCACCGCCGCCACCACTATCAAGATGGGCGCAGCCCTCGCCCACCGCCGGATATGAGGGGATATGCCCTTCATCGGTTCACCTTCTCCTGTGCACACAAAGAATGCGACGTTCTTGAATTAGTTCGCCGCCGACGAGGGTGATACCTGCCTTGGTTGAGGGGTAAGGAGTACTGAGGTAAGTCCGCATAACGAAGTTGGAGGCGGCGGCCGGATACAAAACCAGGCCCGTGGCGGTCGCTCCACCACGGGCCCGAGCACATCAAGCGCATTAGCTGTGGTTGGCATTGGCGTGCCGCAGAACAGATAATTCCGCTCCGCCAACGCCAGCTCTCACTTACTTCGTGCGTATCCCGGCGGCTCCCGTCTCCACACTCGACAATCCCACACTCGTGTCCGGGGCGACTACCGTCACCTCGCCGCTGGCGCTGAGTAGGACATCACAGGGCCGCCACCACGAAGCAGTGTTCCCAGTTACCGGATAACCCGACTCATGGTTTGCAGCAGTCAGGTAGAAGGGCCCGAGTATCTCACTGACTGACGCTCCCGTCGCCAGGGTTCCCGTGGTCACCCGAACCACGCAGCCAACCGCTGGACTCCCACTATAATAGTTGATGGCAGGCTTGAATCGGCCATCTTCCAGCGTATCGCAAGTGAAGTTTTCCGGCCCGTAACCCGATGTGTTGTCGTAATCCAACTCACCGGCACCAATTGACTCGTTCCAGTAGCAACTGTGCTCATCCGAAGGCGACCATACATGAAGATCGATGTCGGTGGCCCGATCCCAGGTCAGGGTTATGCGGAAGTAATACTCGCCGCCCGGCGGGGGAGTATACTCGACCGTGAACTCCTCGGAGAATGCAGTGCCCGCTGCGTTAGTCGCGCGGGCCCGGATATAGTTAGTGCCCGGCACCAGGATAAGGGTAACGTTAAAGGTCCCTCCGGAGGCGTCCATAACCGACTGCTGGCCGTTGAGTATCACCACAGCGGTATCCGAGTCTAGGTTGTCAATCGTTCCGCTGAATACTGCCGTTCCGCTAGCCTCGTTGAGCACTGGAGCATTCGCGTTAATGACCGGCGGATTAGTGACCTCCGGACCTCCGTAGCTTTGCAGCACCGGATCCAGGCGTGTGGACTCTTCCGTTACGGTAACCACATAGTTGGCGGTCTGGTATCCGGCAGCGGCAAAGCTGGCCACGCGACTGCCGGGAGGAACATCTGCTATCGCATACCCACCATCCTGCCCGGATGTGTCACTGTACAGAGTTACCCCGTCGCTGGTAACCCCCTCGACATCACTCAGGGGCGTGCCAGTTCCTTCTTCTGTCACGAAGCCCCATATCGATGCGGGACCCGCCTCGGGTGAGGGTAGGGTGGGGGCGAACCCGCCACTGCATCCACCCAGGACCAAAGCCAGTCCCGCCGTTGACGCGGCCAATACGATCAGGATTCTCGAGTTGATGAACATGGAAGTATCCTTTCTAAACCGTTAGCGGCATTCACGAGTTATGCTGATCCCGAACCCAATGCTATTGTCAGGAGCGGCCAGGGCCGAGGCAGCCAGGCTTGGTCCGCTTGCGTTGGTGGCATACAGGTCTACCGGCATGCCTGCTCCCAGTATATCGTTCCGCCACCCCAGACTCCACACAAATCCATCGTCGGGCCGGCCCGTAGTCTCGTCGAGAATGTTATCCCCGCTTATCGGATGGGAAACATCCGCGATAAGCTCGCCGCCCAGGAACGGACTCGTGACTCCCAACCCGAGCATCACAACCCGGCCAAATCCTTCTGTGGTTCCGCCCTCGCTGTTGGGAATGGTATTTTCAAACCACGCGACTTTCCCCTCGGCTACCCAGGTGGTCCGCCCGTGTCGCCATTGCAGGGGCAGGGCAACTGCCGGGATTACGCCATCCCTCTCCGCGTAGCC
>CAYNMY010000310.1:0-3688 GCA_964398275.1 uncultured Armatimonadia bacterium
GCTCCCTGGAAAGCTGGCTGGCCGGAGGGGAGCCAGCCCGGGGGCGCGCGAGATGGCGCAGGATCACCTGCCGCCTGGGTGACGGCATAAATCTGACCCTGGGCGGGGTAGCCGAAGCCGAATTCCTGCCTAACTGGCGGCTGACGTTGCGGGGTCTGGATATCGCCTCCCTGTCGGGTGTCGGCGAGGCGGTAGTATCTGATACGCTCACGATAGCCTTGCTGGAGCCGCAGATGCCCAGTATCATCAGTCAGCCACCCGTTAAGCGTGCCCTGCTGGTCATGGAGCGTGGGCAGCGCAATTGGGCGATGGTGGAGAGCCTGCCCGCACCTGCGGGCGGGAAGTTCACTGCCCCCAGCTGCCCCTTCGATGTCATCCACATCGAAGCCGGGGAAGACCAGCCGGGGAAAGCTCAGCGGGCAATTGTGGCGCTGGCCGAGGACCAGGCAACGAAGCTGTGGTATGTGCCCGCCCGGGATTGGCCCGGCGATGACGGAGAACCTTTTGCGCTGCCCCTGCGAGAAGCGCGCTACGCCATAGCCTTGAATTCCGATGGTCACCATGAGGCGCTGGTGGCTAATTTCGGTGACGAACCCGCATGGCTGTACGGGGAGGGGCTTAGTGTGCAATTGGCGGGCGGCGCCCAGTGTCCACCCTTTGAGGTTGTCAGCCACGGTGGCCGCGTTGAGCAGATGCGGTGCGAGCCGGCCCTGCTCACGGTGTTTGCCCCGCTGCCGGACGCAATGGTAGAGCCAGTAGCAGCTCCAGAGGGCTATCGCGTACAGTTTGCTGCTCAGCAAACCCAAGTCCAAGCGCCCCGGGTGCCAAAGCCCCAGCCCGCAGCGAGGGAACCCGAAACCCAGGCCTCCCCGACGCCACAGCGACAGCCCGGCGCCACGCTGCAGGTGCCACCGGCGGGAACAATCCAGACCGTTCCCGGCCTGAAGCTTCCCCAGATCCGCTTGCTTGGGCTTACCGTAAACGTGATCCGGCCCGAGGATATGCTGGCGCTGACGTTCGAGTTCAGGAACCTCTCGCTGAAAACTACTGGCGACGCCCCCCAACTAGTGCGGGCCGCCAGCGACAAGCCAGCCTACATAATCGTCCACTTTCCACCACAGCATATAGCCGAGGAGGCGTTCTTCGAAGCCGAGCCCAACTTGCCAGTAGCGGACGCGTATCGGCCGCCAGAGGTAGATCCCGACCCAGATGCGGGCAAGACCGAGGATCCCCTGCGGCCACCACCGGTTAAGGCACGGCTGTCAGGCCCGAGCAGACTTGTCTTTGAGGTGCCGGAAGAAGTCAACAAGATCAACTACCGGCTCAGGGCGCTTCTGGACTGGACCCGGTACAAGTTTTCGGTGGCCCCCACGGCCTTACCACCACCGCCGCCCACTCAGTTTCAGCGCCTCAGGACCCCTGGTGCCCTGGAATTCAGGCCGGTGCTGCCGCAAACAAAGGCACTGCCCCCCGCCAATAACCCGGGGGCCACAGCGCCAACGGCAATTATACTTTCCAGAGGAGCGACCACCGGCGGTGGCCAGGCTAGCACACAACAGCAACAGCCGGGTGTCATCTTCCGTCGCGAATGGCTGAACCCGGCCCTGATCGACGTGTCGTTTCTCAGCATCCGCGAACCGAAAGCAACGGAAACGGCCATTGAAGCACCGTATCGGCTCATTATCTCGCCCAGCGAGCTCGCCGGGTGGGTGCATACCCATCAACTGGTTAAGCACAGTGGCCGCATCGAGCTGTGGCACACGCGCCTTGGCGTGAAATCTACCAGCGGCGGGATATTTGACCGACAATACGAGTATGAGTGGGAAGACGGCAAGTTCCGCGTGGTGCAGGTCGCGAGCGGAGATATTCTTAGCAAGATGCGTTCGCTGCGGGCCATCTGGTCGCCGGATTACGCCAAGGAAATCCCACCCCACTCGAACCAGCCTTTCCGGATGTCGCTGGATAAGCGCGACCGCTGTGAACTGGTCTGGCTGACCGCCGACTTCACCATCCCCAATGCCCGGTCGCGAACTGTCCACGCGGACCGCCTGATGCTGAGTCCGCTGGGCGTCTGGATGAATACCCAGTACGCTGAGGAACTGCCGCTGGGCAAAGCCCTGTCCGTAGAAGCCTGGCGTCACGAAGCGGTGATGGGCCGTGACCAATACGTCCAGGTGGTCTACAAAGGCTATCTTTTCCCGTTTGGCCACCGGGCCTCACTGATTAAGGTCACCGAGCGCAAGTTCCATGCCGGGCGCACTGGCCGTATTGCCTACCTGCGGCAGCGCATGTTTATCGTCGTCCGCGAGCCGGAGAAGACCTACCCGGCGTTCGGTCAGCCCAATGAGGGTCGGCGCATGCCCTTCCGGCGGGTGGAGATTACCACTCTGGTAACGCCGAGTCTGGACCTGCCGGAGAATAACAAAGTGCCGGATACCGGTCCTTCGCCTCAGTCGGCGTTCTGGCTACGGGTCGGGAATGAGGACTTCCGTTTCCAGATTGTCGCCGAGGACTGGGACGGGCAGCGCTGTGATTTCGCCATCCCCCTCATCTTCATTGGCGTGGAGAATGTTCCCGGTCACAAGTTTGGCCTGGCCTTTGACAGGAGTGTCATGTCAAAGGTGGTCAAGTACTACAATGACCCCGCTCAAGTTGACGAAAGCCGCCGGCGCTCCCCGATGTTTGGCCAGAAGGTCGCCTTCGCCGATAGCAGCGTGGAGAAGCCGGGCGACACCAGCCTGGAGGTCCAGGCAATTATCTTCGGCGCGGAGACGACCGCCCCGGGTAGCGGGGTGCCCGCGCTGCAGTTCGAGGAGCAAAACCAGCCGTGCGGCTACCCGACACTGGCGCGGGCGGACGTGCGCATCCCGGCAGTCTCCCAAGTAACCGGGGGCGACGGCGCGGCCAGCATCGAGATTGATTCGGCTTACGCCGAGAATGGCTGGCATTCATCTAAGAATAAGGGCGAGGTGTTTGCCAAATTAGTTGACGCTGTTCCGCTGGAATTCTCCGCGGATCAGTCCGGGGGTATGGCTGTACCTGATATGGACATTGGGGGCCTCTCGCGCCGGCACGGGCCCGTAGGTGGCGTGCTGGACGATTTCGCGAAGGGCACTTTTGATCCGACTAAGTTCTTTGCCGACAGTGCCAAGATGCTGGGGTCCATCTTTCTAAAGGACATTATCAAGGCGATATTTGGCGACGAGCAGATTCCCAAGCTGACTACGCACGTTGAGCGCGATGATAAGGGTTTGCCCAAAGCTGCAGTAGCCAAGCTGGAGTGGAACCCCAAGGTCAAACCATTTCCCAATACCGGCAAGCCCCTCTTCGCAGTGGCGAGCAATACCGCCCTAACGATCACGGCGATGCTGCGGACTGACTTCTCGGGCAAGGACTCAACCGCCAAGGTGGAGGGAAAACTGACTAATTTCGCGCTGAACCTGCTGCCGGTCGGGAGCATTGATTACTTCATCCGTGTCGCTTTCACCAAGCTCAGCTTCCTCTCACAGACCGGGAAGAAGGTCGACGTAAGTTGCGAGGTGAAGGATGTCAAGTTCGGGGGTCCGCTCAGTTTCGTCAATACCTTGAGCAAGCTCATCCCCCTGGATGGATTCAGCGATCCGCCCAATCTGGATATTAGCCCCACCGGCATCAAGTTGGGCTACACCCTGCCTATTCCATCCGTAGC
>CAYNMY010000311.1:0-3683 GCA_964398275.1 uncultured Armatimonadia bacterium
GGGTGCGCTTCGCGAACGCCCGGCGCACGAACCGGCAGGGGTGGTGACCGGGCCTACCCGTAGCAGTACGCCACGACCTGCTCGGGGCTCATGCCCGCCAGACCCAGGGCCGCGAGCCCGCGGGCGGGGTGGCCGCGCAGGTCGTCATCGAAGCTGGCCGGCCTGGGGATCCGCTCAGGGTCATACATCTCGTAGAATCCGCGCTGGACAATGTAGGCGTCGTGCGGCTCGTTGGTACTCAAGAACAGGCACCAGGGCTCGTCGCTGCTAAGCTGCTCTTCGAGATACTGGGCACCCCGGCTGAAGTAGTGCTCGGTCTCCGTGGCAAACTTGGGGTCATCTACCACGCCGTAGAGCCGGGTCTGGCGGTAGCCGTTGCCGCCCAGACTTCTTTCCACCGAGAACTGCTCAGCGCCGTGATAGCCCTTCTCGCGGCGCCATTCATCCAGAGTCTCCCGAAGCTGGTAGCGCCAGCCAAACCGGCTCAGGTCGTTGGAGCGCTCCACGTGCCACTTGCCGAAGTAGGCACAGTGATACCCGGCGTCGGCCAGCGCCTGGGACCAGGTGGGCAGCTCGGTGCGGAACCGCGCCCGGGCGTCGTCCACCGTGTGCGTGCAGTCGTACATGCCGTGGGTATGGACGTGCACACCAGTGAAGAGGGTGGCGCGGGTCGGCGAGCAGATCGCGTTGACGGTGTAATTGCGCCGGAAGCGCATACCCTCGGCGATAATTCGGTCCACATTGGGCGTCTGGCACAGAGCGTTGTTCACAGTCGCCGCCTGTTGGTGGTCAGTCATGATAAACAGAAAATTAGGTTGACTCATAAGGCCTCAGTTCTTTGTGAATCAAGATATTACCCAGTTCGGTACGACAGGCGTCTCGCCTGTCCTACAGGTCAGTCGTGCTCCACGCAGTCCGGGCCCAGATCGAAAAAGCGTAGCGACCAATAGTGCGCATCGGCCAGGGTCGTGTCGCCCGTGGCGTGGATATTGCGCCAGATGCCTTTGAGCATTTCCTCTTTCTGGGCAGCGTAGGCCGGATCATCCGCCACGTTGTTTAACTCCGCCGGGTCCGCCGCCAGGTTGTACATCTCGTCAAAGTCGAACGCGTTAAGGATGTACTTGAGATGCCCTCGCCAGAGGATGCGTTGGGTGAAGAAGTAGCGCTGGCCGTGGAACTCGGCGTACGCCTCATCGCGCCACTCCGCCCCTTCGGGGTCTTCAAGCAGCGGCACCAGCGAGTCGAAGTGGCTCAGCTCAAACGGCTCCAGTCCAGCCAATTCCAGAATAGTCGGGCACAGGTCACCAGTACTGACGAGGCGGTCACAATTCACACCGGATTGCCCCGCGCTGGGAGCGCGGATAACCAGCGGAAAGTTGTAGACTTCCTCGTAGGGCGTCAGGCCCAGGCCCCACAGCCGGTGGGCGCCCATCATTTCGCCGTGGTCAGACAGGTACACGACTATGGTATTCTCCTTCTGCCCGGTGCGCTCGAGCGCTGCCAGCACCTTCCCCACCTGCTCGTCAATCATCGTACAGACCGCGTTGCTGCAGCGATGGGCCTCGGCGAAGTCCTGCTCGGTCAACTCGGCCCAGACCCGTTGCATACGCTTGAGCACGTTGGGTTTGCCGTGCAGGTCGTCGTGGAAGTTAGGCGGCTGGGGGAGCTGGGCGGGGTCGTACATCTCGTAGTAGCGCCGCGCGACAACGGACCCGCCCGGTTCCTCGGTGCTCAAGAACAGGCACCAGGGCTCGTCGCCGATAAGCTGCTCTTCGAGATACTCGGCACCCCGGCTGTAGATGTGCTCGGTCTCGCTGGCATACTGCGGGTCATCCACGACGCCGTAGAGCACCCTCCGTGCATAGCCCGCGCCGCCCACACTCTTGCCCAGCGAGAGCTCTTCCGGGCCGTGATAGCCTTTTTCGCGGCGCCATTCATCCCGCGTCTCCCGAAGCTGGTAGCGCCAGCCAAACCGGCTCAGGTCGTCGGACCGCTCCACGTGCCACTTGCCCAAGTAAGCACAGTGGTAGCCGGCGTCGGCCAGGGCCTGCGACCAGGTGGGCAACTCGGTGCGGAAACGCGCCCGGGCGTCGTCCACATTGTTGGTGCAGTCGTACATCCCGTGCGTATGGACATGGACCCCGGTAAACAGGGTCGCGCGGGTCGGCGAGCACTCGGCGTTGACCGTATGCGCGCGCCGGAAGCGTATGCCCTCAGCGGTTATCCGGTCAATACTGGGCGTGTGGCAGACGTCGGTGTTGACGGTCACTGCCCGCTGGTGATCGGTCATTAGAAAGAGAAAGTTGGGTTGACTCATAAGGCCTCATTTCCTTGCCAATCAGGATACTACGCGGTTCGGTACGACAGGCGTCTCGTCTGTCGAGCACATCGCCTGCTGGGCTCTGACCAAGTCCGAGGGGAGTAATTAGCGGCGCGGTGTGGGAACTCCTTCTCTAATCTTCTTCGGGGCCGATGGCTACTACGGTGATCTGGTCGAGGTTAGGCTGGCCCAGAAAGTGCTGTTCGTACGCCGCGCGCAGATAGTCACGGGCCACCTCAGGCTCCGCGGGTTCGACGCCCGCCTCCGCGCGCCGGGCGGTGAGGATCTGTACGCCGACGGCGTCCACAGCCACCGGGTCCGAGGACACCAGCAGAGCAGCATACTCCCAGCGCAGAGCCTGGCCGCCAGGAGCCGCAATTGCGTAGTACGGGTGCAGAGCGACCAGGAAATGCAGGGCCATCTTCTGCCGCACCAGGGGCTGCGCCGCCACCGAGGCCAGCCGCTCAGGCTCCGAGACGAGCTGCTTGGCCACCGCCGGCGGCACGCAGGACAGATGATTGTACACAGCGCCGGTCATACCCAGCTCTGGATGAGGGTGCAGATACGCGACGTTGATAACCTTGTCGCACATGTCGGCGAGGATCCGGGCCAGGCCGTGGCGATAGCCCACCGAAGCTGCTCCGTAGCACTTGACTCCCGGACGATCATGCCGCAGCGAAAACCCCGTCGCAAAAAGATCCCGCTCGTCTCCGGAGAATATCAAGATATCGCCGGTCTTCACACCCACGCTCACGAGCCGCTCGATAATCGCCTCTACCATAATGATCGGGATGGGCGGCTCCT
The DNA here is from genome assembly GCA_964398275.1 of uncultured Armatimonadia bacterium. GTDB lineage: Bacteria > Armatimonadota > Zipacnadia > Zipacnadales > Zipacnadaceae > JALGTD01. The sequence goes on from CAYNMY010000311.1 coordinate 3,125, forward strand.
GGACATCAATCATCAGACCCACCCGGTCGTTAGGACCAAAGCGCTGGCCCCAGAAATCCTCAGGCTGCTCCCCGCCCGACCAGGCCGTCACCGCTCTGTCCAACAAGGCGGTGACCACCTCGTAGTCTATCTTGCCCTCCGGATAGATGAACCGGGGAACCCAGGGAGAATCGGGCAGGTAGACGTGATCGGCTCGGCCCACCCCCACGGTGACCGGGCCAGGAATCCGATCGGGATCCGCCCAACCCGTGGGCAATGCTCCCGCAACCAGTGCCGCGAACACGAGCACCTTCGCCAACCGATGCCAGAGAACTTTCACCATTATCACTACCGCCCGAACTGTGCGCCCAGATTACACTACACCCATATGGACAGCTACCGAGCCAGATAGTTGCGCACCCAGGGCATCAAAGCGCACACAGTCCGGTGGACCAATATTGGCCCAAAGTAAAGCCTCCGCCCTTTCGACGGAGGCCTGCTCAAATGAAAGCCCGCGACTCAGCGGCCACCGGTCGGCGAATAGCAGCTAAGACCTTACCGGCACCGCCTGGCGGCTACT
>CAYNMY010000312.1:0-3679 GCA_964398275.1 uncultured Armatimonadia bacterium
TAGCCAGCTCGATGGTGGCCTCCTGGAATATGTACGGGGCGGCCGTGGGCATATCCGGGCTCTGGGTGGTGCCGGCTTCCATCTTCAGCGCGGCGACGTCGAGTGTACAGATCACCGGCTCGCCCTTGATCAGGTCAAAGGTGGCTCGGCCCACCTTGATATCGGTGAGCTTCTTGACCTCTTGTACGCAGTCAATCAGCGCCGAGGCCCACTTGCCCTGGTTGTAGCTGTCGCGATCCTGAATCCAGGAGAACAGATTCGCCACTGCACCGGGGATGAGCGGGAAGCGCAAGCTACCCTCGGCCCACTGCCCGGCGGAGAAGTACTTGCTCTGGTACTCGTTGACGTCGGCCAGGTCTAGCGCGACGTAGTTGGGCTTGAGCTGGACGGTGTCGGCTAGCCCGCGGCCATCCTGCATCAGCGGCAGCCACGTGTCGGGCGCGACGAAGCTACCCTGGGCCGATTGCAGAGCGAAGCCGAAGGCTCCTTCATGTGAAAGTGCAACTGGCATATTGTGCACCACCTTGTCACTAGTATGGTGAGTATTCCACTATCATGCGGCAACTGCCGGTGGGACGGGCTTCCAGCCGGTGCGAAATTCCACAAACAGGCGTGGGCTGGAAGCCCACGCCACGAGTACGACAGGCGTCCTGCCCGTCCAGCCTGCTACCAAATCGGTTCCAGCCGCCGCACGATTAGCTCCATCTCGACCACGCTCAGTTCGATTCCCCGGTCGGCGAAGTGCCGCTGCACCGCCGAGGCGGGGTCCACGCGGGTGACCTGGGCATACCAGCAGCTTCCGCCCAGGTAGATATCGCGCATCAGCAGGCTGAAGAGTTTACCCGCCTGGTCCAGCAACACCTGGTTGCCATACTGGCTGGCAGCGGGCTGCAGCAGGTAGTAGACACGGTAGTGGTAGTCCTGCCGGACGCTGCGGTTGGTCCCTTCGGTCATGGGCTGGTCGAGCACGGCAGGCTCAACAACAATGCCCGGGAGCTGCAGTTCGGGCGGCTGGGGCATCAGCAGCGGCCGGCCCTGCCCCACCCACTTAAGCTCGGGCAGCAGCGGCTCGGCCAGGCGGATCATCGCATTGTTCGCCACGGTGAACTCACCGGAGATCACCGAGTCCAGTTGAACGCCGGTCAAGCCCACCAACGCGGTAACCTCGTACTGCTCGGCGGTCGTATCGTCATCCAGCAGCTCCACGTCGTTGCCGACCGAGAATAGCCGGTTGCTGCCCACTGTGACCTGGTTGGTACCGTCGGTGTCTTCGGTCAGCGCCACGGTACTCTGACACAGCAGCCGCACCGCGCGGGCGATTTCGTTGTAGTGCAATAGGTTATCCATTTAGCAGTAAGCCTCCTGAGCTGGCCCGCCAGAGTGAAAAGTCTTTGCGGAAGGGGTGTGGGGAAAGCCACTTTCTTCAGAAAGGGGTTTCCCCACATCTGCCGTTCACAGCTCGCGGCGCTTCAGTGGGACCTTGAGGTGATGTCCGGCGGCGGATTCGTCCAGTACGCCGAGCACATCGTAGCTGACCATTGCCTCCACCACATCGTCGGCGGCGAAGCTGTCGTTCAGCGGTGCGGTCAGCGTGAGCGTCTCCTCGTCCACCTGCGCGACCAGGACCTCTTCCCAGGCGGTTGCGATGCGCAGGTGCAGGCGGCTGCCGGCGCTGATGCCCAAGCTGGAGGTGACCTGCAGGGCAATGCTTTCCGCCGGGGCGGTCTCGACCAGCGTTGTCGCTGCAGTCACCTGCGCGAGGCGGTCGTTGGCAGCCAGGTTGGTGGGCAGCAGGTAAGCGACGGCGACAGCCTGCGGGAATCGGCCCAGCAGGGCGCGGTCGAGGTCGGCGGCGGTGGGCCGCAGCCGGATCGCCACGTCCGCCGCCAGCAACTGGTAGGCGGGATTGGCCACCTGCAAGTTGCTGCCCAGCTCGACCTGAGGCCGAGAGAGGCTGGCGGTTTGGTTGAGTAGTTCTTCAAAGCTCAGATCAGTCATGGTCGAAGCTCCCTGGATATAGGGCAGCGCAGCCGCAGGTTTCGTGTGTGTAAGTCGTTGCCGTGCTGCCGTTCACTATCCACTGTCCACTATCCACTCTCCACTATGTCGTCGCGACAAGACCCGCCTTCGCTGAAGCTACGGCGGGTAAAATGTCGCTCCTACCGCTTTGTGCCGTTCACTGTCCACTATCCACTCTCCACTCTCCACTGTCCCTTCACACTGCGGCCATGCCGATGCCGCGGTAGGGCTGGAGGGCTTCGCTGGCTTCCTGGGTGAGCCGCTCGATGACCGCTCCGTACTTGCCCTGGCGGGCGTAGCGCACAGCATAGTCGCCGATCCGCACGGATTCGGTCTGGCTGGTTTCCCCAGCCGCCTCGGCCAGGATTTGCGCCGCGGTCAGCTTGGCCTGGGCCATGCTTACTTTCGCGGGCACGTCGGGGTATCCCCAATCCAGGACCAGCGCGATATTCTGCAGACCGCTGGGGAAGCAACTGCCGACGCGGGCCGCGGGCCGCAGCCGGATCTCACCGGCTTCACCGTAGAGCACGTAATCGTCGGCGGGCACTTCCCGCTCGGCAATCGTGATCTGCTGGACCGTGCTAATGGGGACTATGCCCAGTGGCGCCAGCGACAACTGATCGGTGCCGCTGCCGTCAACGGTGATCTCGTCGTCGGCATGCCAGGCGAAGTCGCGGCCAGCCACGCCATCCACGGCCTGCCGGGTCACCGCCAGCAACTGCTGGATGCGGGCGGCGACTGCTTCGCTGTCGCCGATCCGGGCCAGATCGTATCCCACCAGCAGTGCCAGTACTTGCTCGACGCTGCAATATGAGTTGATATTCCCTGTGCTAAAGACACCGTAGGCTACCATTCTTCGGACCACACTCCTTCAGAGCTGCGCACGCGCACCTTCCAGAAATAGGTCTGTTGGTCCTGGAGCGTTGCGCCCTGGTAGGTGACGCTGGTTGCGCTGCTCAGGACCACGCCGCTATCCCACAAGTCGCCGACGTTACTGTCGAGCAGCGCGCTGCTGCTGGCGACGATGAGCTGATATGCCTCCTGCGGCTTACCGGCGGAGTGAGAGTAGGCCCACGAGAAGGTGGGGGTGGGATCAAGTACATTGGCCGGGTTGGTCTCGCCTTCGACCATCAGTTCCGTAGCCGCGGGGTACTGGACGACCTTGGGTCTGATCTCCCAGGCGAAGAGCTGCGGGGAGTCGTCTTCGGCTTGCGGCCTGGTCACATGAATGCGCAGGCGCAGGTGATCGGCGGTCAGCTCGGCCAGGCCGGCGCTTTCCCAGGTCACTTCCTGTTCGAGGCCGGAGCTGAGCGCATCACAGTCGTCCAACCCGTAACCGGCCACCGGCTGCTCGGTTTCCGGGTCGAGGACCTCCACCTGGATATCGCCGTCGTTGAGCTCCAGATTGCAGTAGAGCTCGCCCCAGCCGTCGGCGGGCTGCTCCAATATGGAGGTTTCCAGATAGCCGGTGGTTTCGTCGTCCCCGAGGTTGTACCAGGTCTCCCCGTTGTACCGGCACCAGGCGAAGTTGCGGTAGTTGCTCCACCGGTAGTAATAGATGCGCTTCTCCCCCAGCTGGAAGGTCGGGCCTGGACCCAGGCGCGTGCCTTCCTCGGGCAGCTCGCCCTGGGGAATGAACGCGTCCAGGGTGGCATTGGTC
>CAYNMY010000313.1:0-3652 GCA_964398275.1 uncultured Armatimonadia bacterium
GATAGATGGGCAAGCTGATTGACCGGTACGTAGCCAGGGAGATTCTGGGGCCCTTCGGCGTGGCCCTGCTCACCTTTGTGGTGCTGATAACCGGCCACATTCTGTTCACGGTGGTGCAGATTATCGTCGAGCATGGCGTGCCCCTGCCCAACATCGCCAGGTTCCTGGCGCTGCAGGTGCCGCGGGCGGTGGTGCTGGCTTTGCCGATATCCACGATGCTGGCCTGCGCACTGGGGCTGAACCGGCTGGGGGCGGAGCAGGAGCTGACCGCACTGCGAGTGGGCGGGGCCAGCCTGCCGCGCATCATCCGCCCCGCGCTGTGGCTGGGCCTGGCCACCTTTGTGCTGGCCTTTGCCGTCAGCGAGTTCGTCGTGCCCTGGGCCAACCACGAGGCCAAGAGCATGCTGCACGAGATCGTGCTCAGCCAGCGCGCTCTGGTCTTCCGCCCGGGCAAGTTCACCGCCGCGGGCACGCAGGCGCACTTTTTTGTGGAGGAAGTTGAGCGGCGCGGGAACCTGCTCAAGGGCGTGTACTTTTTCTTCAATCAGGCGCATGACTTCCCGGTGTTGTTCAAGGCCGAGCAGGCACAATTCGGCCCCCACGGGCTGGAGACGGCCAGCGCCCGGTTCTATCACCTCGGCAAAGACGGCAACCTCACCTGGGGACCGATGCACGCCGCCACGGGGAACCTGGCGCGGCTGCGGGCGGGCCCGCCGCCGCAATTCTCGGCGGTGGAGACCATGAGGTTCACCGAATTGATTCGGGAGTGGCAGGACCGCGAGCAGCAGCTTCCCGGCCCCGGCCGCCGCTACGCGGTCGAGATGCACTGGCGGGTTGCGCTGGCCTGCTCGTGCCTGATATTCGCCTTGCTGGCCGGCGCTATCGCCCAGCACTTTACCACCACCCAACAACTCGCCGGCGTGCTGATCACCCTGCTGGCGGCGTTTGTCTACTACGTACTGATGTTGTGGCTGCGCATACTCGGCGATTCCGGCGTGTTGTCGCCGGTGGTATCGGGCTGGCTGCTCAACACAGTTATCGCAATCATCAGCTTGTTTGCCCTGTGGCGGCAGCGCTAAACGCGCAACGTCCACACCGCAGCAGCGACGTTCCTGCCTTCGCAGGCCATAGCCTGTAGCCTGCTACGGCAGGCGAAGACTTGCCGCGAGTCATATTAAGCCAGAAATGGCTCACTTGCATCAGAGCGGAGTTTGGTCTGTGTTTCTCGGCAAGAAGCCGACAACAAGCCTGCTTTCCCGGCGGCGTCTGGCAGTGCCCTGCCCCGGGCTGCTCGGCCTAGCGCTACTGGTCGCCACGATCGGTGCGAGCGATGCCGCTGACCTGCAGCGGATCACCAAAACGTCGCAGCTAGCCCCGGCTCCCCAAGCGACTGATCAGTCGGCGGATACCGCCGTTGCCAATGGGGACAGCTTCAAGCAGCCGCCGGAGATTCCCCAACCGCCCGAACCCGCAGCACTCACGCGCGCCCCGACCACTGGCGAACCGGACGACAGTCTACGAGAGCCTCCCCGGATTCCCGAATCTCCGGAGGCACCGGAGTCTGCCCCGCCCGACGAGCCAGCTACGCCCGTCTCGGCGCCGTCGCCTTTTCCGTCGGAGCCCAGCGGCGACCAGATAAATATCGAGCGCGCGGACCACGTTTATTATGAGGCCGGAGTAGTGATAGGCGAGGGGAACGTGATCGTCCGCACGGAGGATATGACTATCTACGCGGACGTCGTCGAGATTGACGAAGAGGGCGAGCAGGTGATGGTGCACGGCAATCTGCGCATCGAGATGCCGGACCAGTCCACCTGGGGCGAACAGATGCTCATCAATCTGGAAACGGAGCGCTGGGAGCTGCGCATGGGCCGCGCCCGCATTGAGCCGGAGTATTTCGAGCCGGGTCAGGTATACGAGCCGCTTTATCTGGACGGCCGGCAGGTAATATCTGATCCCGACCGGGATATCATCGAATTCTTCGATGGGAGATTCAGCTCCTGCGAGTTGGAACATAAGCACTACGCGCTGCGCTCGCATCACGCGGAGATCCGCCAGGGGAAGAAGCTCGTTATCGAGAAGCCGACCTTGTACCTGCTGGGCCAGCGGCTATTTCGCTTTCCGTTCAACCTGGTGCTGTCGCTGGAAGAGAAAAGTAACCGCCTCCTGCCCGAGGTAGGCCACAATGAGGTCGAAGGCTACTATACCAAGTTCGGCTACCTCTACCTGGCGGGGGCAGCGGGGTCGGGACTGGCCAAGCTGCACTTCACCCAGAAACGAGGTATCGGCCTGGGCCTGGAGCACGAGGTGGACAGCGACCGCCAGCGTGGCACCGGCTCGATATTCTTCGAGCCGGATCAGGGCTCGCTGACCGGGCGGGTATCCCACCATTACCGCCTCAGTGACCGGCTGAGTTCAAGTCTGCGGGGCAGCTACCAGCAACACAGCGGCTACTTCGGCACCCGCTCCTCCGATTCAGTTAACCTATCGTTGCAGCGCCGCACCGTCAGCACCAATTCCGAACTGGGCCTGCGCCGCTCGGTAGCCAAAAGCACATACAGCACCAGCCGCCAGTATAACCTCAATCTGCGCCACCGCCAGCAGCTAGATGCGCAGGAGTACTGGAACATCCAGACCAACTTCAGCCGCCGCAGTCTCAGCTACCGGCAGGAACAAGCGCCCGACGATGAGCTGGAGGCGCAGTTCCAGTATTACCGCAGCCTGGATAAGTTCGACTGGCGCCTCGTCGCGAACAATCGCTACGACCTCGACGGCAGCGCTTACACCGGTGACAATTACTTTGGCGTCAACAAGCTGCCGGAGATTGCGCTGAGTACTGACAGCCGCCGGCTGGGTGACTATAAGCTGCTGGGGCGCGTGCCCTTTCGGACCTCGCTGGAGCTGGGCAGCTACACGCAGGATCCGGAGAATCTCACGGTGCGGCGCACCGCGTGGGATACCGATCTGGGCGGGGGTGAGCGGCGGCTGGGCCGGCACACCCGACTCACTTTGAGCGGCCGCTACCTGCAGGCCTTCTATGACGAGGGCTCGGCCTTGTACACCACTAGCTTCAACGCTAACCTCCGCCAGGAGTGGGGGGGCGATTGGCACTCCCAACTGCGCTACCGCAAGCAGTCCCAGCACGGCTTCGCGCCCATACGCACGGATTACGGCGGGCGCAGCGACAACGTATATTGGGAGACAGTCCGACTGGTGCCGAACGACTCGCGCATTTTCCTGTCTACCGGTTACGATTTCATCTACGATCGCTGGCGCGATGCGCTGCTGCGCGCTGAGTATATGCCCAGCGCGTCCTCGAAGATTGAGCTGCAATCCGGATACAGCCTCGAGCGGGCCCGCTGGCGGCCGCTGAGCCTGCGCTGGCGGCAAGTCAAGCCCGACCGCTTCTTCCTGACCCTGGGCGCCGACTATGATCTGGAGCGCACTGGACTGACCCGCGCCACGATGGAACTGGACTGGGCCTGGCACCGCTTCTGGGGCGTGGAGTTGCTTACCGGCTACTCGGGGTACCGCGACGAGTTTACCACCTTCGACGTCCAGCTTACGCGCGATCTGCACTGCCTGGTCGCTTCGCTCGCCTACACCAAGGAGCCCCGCGAATTTCCTCGGAGCACAGAAGGCTCGTACGGCG
>CAYNMY010000314.1:0-3645 GCA_964398275.1 uncultured Armatimonadia bacterium
GTCAAGCATTCTCGGCATCCGTCCGCCAAAGTTTGCGCAACAGGTCAACCCGCGTGAATTGATCTCACTACTGCCTCGACTATCTGTCTCGCCGAGGGTATCGCGGCTTCTTCGAGCACGCGGCTGGCCGGCACGGGCACATCGGCAGCGGCGACGCGCTGCGGTGGCGCCTGGAGATAGTCGAAGCAACTCTCGACGACCCGGGCCACGACCTCCGCGCCGATGCCGCCGGTCAGCGGGCCTTCCTCGGCGACGACGACACGTCCCGTCTTGCGAACTGACTCAGCGACTGTCTCAGTATCCATCGGCGCGAGCGTGCGCAGGTCAATAACCTCGCACCTCACGCCCTTTGCTGCCAGCGCTTCGGCAGCACGCAGGGACTCCTCAGTCATCCGCGAATAGGCCACAATCGTGCAGTCTTCGCCCTCCCGGACGACCTTCGCCTCGCCCAGCGGGACGGTATAGTCACCTTCGGGCACCTCGCCCCGCCGCCCGTACAGCACCTTGCTCTCGATGAATATGACCGGATCGTCGCAGCGAATGGCACTTTTCAGCAGCCCCTTGGCGTCGTGGGGTGTACTGGGGGCAACGACGACCAGCCCCGGTGTGGCCACCAGGTGCCGCTCCAGGCTCTGGGAGTGAGTCGGCCCGTACGAGCGGCCCGCGCCCGCCGGACAGCGCACCACCAGCGGCACCTTAGCCTGCTCCCCGTACTGGTAGCGGAACTTCGCGGCGTGGTTGATGAGCTGGTCCAGCGCCAGCGTGATGAAGTCCATAAACATTATCTCAACCACCGGCCGCAGCCCGGTTAGCGCCGCGCCAATCGCCACGCCGGTAAATCCGCCCTCGGCGATGGGCGTATTGCGCACGCGCTCCTTGCCGAAGCGCTCGGCGAAGCCTGCGGTTATCTTGAACGCGCCGCCGTACTCGGCGATATCCTCACCGAGCATAATCACGCGCTCATCGCGCGCCATCTCCTCCGCCAGCGCCTCCCCAATTGCGTGCGAAAAGTAGGTTTCCATCCTCAGCTCTCGCTCCCGCCCAGCTTCTCTTCAATGAGTGCGATAGCGCGCGTGGCGATCTCGATTTCCTGGGTCGCCCCGATCTCTTCGAGGATGACCAGCGCTTGCCGTAGATGCTCAAGCGCCTCGCGAGGCTCCCCCTTATCCCCATGGATAAGCCCGATGTTGTGCAAATGGGTGGCTTCGCCCAGCCGATGCCCGGTCTCCCGGGCGATTTCGAGCGCCTCCTGAAGGGCCGCCAGCGCCTCCTCTATCCGGCCCATGTGGCGGTACACGACGCCTATGTTGCCCCGATCCTGGGCTTCGCCCAGCCGGTAGCCGATCTGCTTATCTATATTGAGCGCCTTCTGCTGAGCATTCAGCGCCTCCTCCAGTCGGCCTGTTTGGAAGTGCACACCGCCGATGTTGCCCAGCGCACTGGCTTCGCCCAACCGATAGCCGATCTCCTTGTCAATCTTCAGTGCGTCCTGATAGGACTCCAACGCCTCCTCCAGCCGGCCCATCTGTCTGTACACAATGCCGATGTTGCCCAGTTGGTTGGCTTCGCCCAGCCGATAGCCGATCTCCTGATGGATTCTCAGTGCGTCCTGAAGAGGCTTCAGCGCCTCCTCGAGCGGGACCAGATGCAAGTACACATTGCCGATGTTGCCCAGGTCGTTGGCTTCACCCAGCCGATGGCCGATCTCCGTGTGGATTGCTATCGTGTCCTGATAAGCCTTCAGCGCCTCCTCCAGTCGGCCTGTCTGCCCGTACACCACGCCGATGTTGCCCAGCGCCGTGGCCAGGCATTGCTTACCCTGTTCATCCGAGAACCGGTCCAGTTCCGAGGCCAGATCACGCACGCGCTCAAAATGAGCTAAAGCGCCCGGTAGGCTGCCGGTATCCATCGCCAGCCGACCGGACTGATTCCAGATGACGGCGCGGGATACGGGATCAATTGCGAGGGACTCGTCTTCAAGCAGTCCACGAGCCAGCTTCAGTTCCTCCGCGAGGTCCCGCGTCAGCCCCCACGTCGCTTTCTGGCCAGCGGTCTCCACAACTGCCGTCAGGAAGCACTGCTTCGCCTCAACATCCGCCAGGCCACCTTGCGCCAGGTGGTAGGTGCAGTGCCTAATAGCCCGCTCGTCCTGCTTATCCTTTTCCAGCCGCGCCCAGTAGAGTTTGCCGAGGGCCTGGTGCAAGGGCTGGCGAATTGGCGGTGGCGTCAGTCTGAGTATGGCCTCCCTCATCCAGTCATGATACGGCCGGTAAGGTGCCTCACCGTTGCCCCGCCGCTCCAAAACGTCAATTATGGCCCGCGACCTCAAGGCGCGGTTGACGTCGGCGGCATCGTCCTCCCGACCCGAGCTGCGCAGTATCGGCGTGAGTTCCTCCAGAGACAGCGGCTCGCGCGCCAGGGCCAAAACGCGCACCAGGTCCTCCCCGGGCCGCTCGCTGTCCAGGGCGGCCCGGGCAAGCTGGCGCATCAGGTTGGTTGCGCTGCAATCGCCGGGCAGATCCGCCAGTGCCTCGACAGGATTCTTGTCCGATTGCTGAACCAGCTTGATTCCTGCATCCAAAGCCAGCGGAAGACGACCACAACGCTTGATCAGTCCGTCAATAAGGTCAGGTGGCACATCCTCACCAAAATGCCTTTTGACCAGCTTCTTGGCCGCCTTACAGGCCAGTTCGCCCAGTGGCAGCCGCTCATGTTTGCGCTCCAGGATGTGGTACTCTTCGAGGAAGGGGTCGCTCTCCCGCATACCCAGGATGAGCTTCGCGCGCTCGGGCAGCTCGGCAATAATGTGATCTAAAGCGTCGCGCAGTGACTGGTGCTGGAACCATTGGTCCGCATCCAGAATGCCGACGAGATGCTGGTCGCCTTTCATCGCGCCCGCCGTCTCGCGCATGACACCAGCCAGCAAGCGATGGTAGTCATCGGCTTGCAGAGCCTCCCTCTGCATGTCCACCGAACGACCGATAAGTTTCCCGACGGCTTGTCCCACTTCCATCCCGTGGTACTTTACGCCGCCGAAAAGGGCAATAACGCCGTCGCGTAGCCCCTTCAACAGATCGCTATCCAATACAGAGTGACGGCTCTGCATGATATCCAGAGCGAGGTGGGCCAGGTCTATCGGTACGGCCTCTGCCGTGAGAGAACGGAGGCAGGCCAGGAGTTCTGCGTCCCGCCTTGTCTCTTCGACGAACTTGTCCAGCAGGAAGCTCTTGCCGACTCCCGGCGGGCCGGTCACCAGCAGTACGCCCGGCGAGGGGTCAGCCACGAAGTCCCGCAGCACCTGGAGTTCGTCTTCACGCCCTACGAAGTATTGCAGTTCGTCGTCCGTTGAGCGCATAGGTCAAATCACCCCCCTGCCAACAGCAGATCAGAACTCCGAGAACACATTATCACACAGCGTTACCGGGTCCGGGTCGGGGCTATTACGCGCAAACTCGACAGCGTCAGCGATTGTCTTTTCGGCCTCCCGGGCCAGCGCCTCAGCCTGTGCTTCGGTGAGCAAGTCCTCCGCGATCAGCCGCTCGCGCATCAGCTCTAGCGGGTCTCTGGCCCGCCAGGCCGCTTCCTCCTCAGCGGGGCGGTAGCCACAGTCGTCGCTCTTGGAATGCCCGTAATACCGATAGGTAT
>CAYNMY010000315.1:0-3638 GCA_964398275.1 uncultured Armatimonadia bacterium
AGGGGGACGTAGACCTGGTCGTCGGGGCTTCCCCAGGAGCCACCTTTTTCCTCGAGAACACCGATCACGCGGAATGGCACGCCCTTGATGCGGACGGTTTCCTCCAGCAGGACGCGGCCGTAGAAGATCTCCTCCACCACGGTGCTGCCCAGCACCACCACGCGCGCGCGTGAGCGCTCTTCGCTGTTAGTGAAGAACCGGCCGGCGGCGAGCGTCAGATTCTGAGTCGTCATAATATCAGGTGTGCTGCCCAGCACGCGGCTGGGGTGGGTGCGATTGCGATACTTGATCGTGGCACTGCCCTGGACGATGGGAGCGACCGCCGTGACATTGCTGACCTTTGATTCAATCGCTTCCCAATCCTCGTCGGTCAGTTGGCCCCGGCGGACTACCGGGCCGTGTCGGCCACTGCGACTGGATGGCGAGATCATGAGCAGGTTGGTCCCCAACCCCTGAATGCGCTGCATCACGTCTGCCTTGAGCCCCTCGCCGATGGCCACGACCACGATGACCGCAGCCACGCCGATGATCACACCCAGCATCGTCAGAAATGAGCGCATCTTGTTAGCAAGCAGGCTGGTCAGCGCCGAGCGCACGCCTTCAAACAGCGTCACGATGCTTCACCGCCCGGGCGGTCGTTGGTGACATCGTCGGCTAGCTTGCCGTCAACCATGTGGATGACGCGGTGGCAGCGGGCCGCGATATCTGGGTCGTGGGTCACCGTTATCAGGGTGATCCCGGTCTGGTTGAGATCGTCAAAGACCTGCAGGATGTCCCGGCCAGTGCGGCTATCGAGATTGCCGGTCGGCTCGTCGGCCAGGATAAGGGCCGGCTCGTTGACAATGGCCCGGGCAATCGCCACGCGTTGCTGCTCGCCGCCGGAGAGCTCACGGGGGCGGTGATGGGCACGGTCGGCCAGCCCGACCTTCTCCAGCGCCGTCAGGGCCTGCTGCCGCCGGTCGTGAATGCCGGCGTATTGCAGCGGCAGTTCGACGTTCTGGAGGGCGTTGGCGCGCGGCAGCAGATTGAACTGCTGAAAGACAAAGCCAATGTGGCGGTTGCGCAGCGCGGCCAGCCGGTCATCGCTGAACTGGCTGACGTCCTCGCCATCCAGCAAGTAGGTGCCGGCGCTGGGCTTATCCAGGCAGCCGAGCAGGTTCATCAGCGTGGATTTCCCTGAGCCTGACGGCCCCATTATCGCCAGGTAGTCGCCGGGCGCAATAGTGAAGGAGACACCGCGCAGGGCGTGAACGGCCATTGAGCCCATCGTGTAGGTTTTCTCAACGTCGCGTACTTCTATCAGAGACATCGCGCCTGTTTGTCCACCGTTCTCATTAGTATTTGAGTCGCCTGGCGTTGTCTTCCCTGCGTCGTTGGACAGCCGTTTGTAGGGGCGGATGTTCGTGCCATAGGCACGAACCCTCCGCCCGCCGTTAGACACCTACATTAGAGAACTGTTACTCATACTTATCTGCTCGAACGCTATTACCTTGGGCGGATATTGCCCCTGCGGGGCAAAAATCCGCCCCTACATTAACTGCCATTCTCCCCTCTCCCAGAGGAGGGGCAATCGCGACAGGAATGTCGCTCCTACCATGTCGTTCCCTCTCCCACAAGAGAGAGGGGCCCGGGGGTGAGGCTGCCGTTGCGCTGTCGTTGTGCTGCCGTTGTGCTGCCGTAGATGGCCTATCTGCTGCCCGCTCTGCCGAGCATACCCAGTGCCCGTCGTCCGGTTCGGCCCGGATCACTGGGCCTGCCCATTCCTGGCGGAGGTATGGCGCCGGCGGGCAGCAGCAGCAGCTCGCCTTCCTTGAGACCCTCCAGGATCTCGGTCTGCTCCCAGTCGCTGATGCCGACCTTCACTGTGCGCTCCACCGGCTCGGCATCGGGTGCTTCGAGCACCTGGACGGTCGGCTGCTGGCCGGAGCGATCAATGGCGCTATCCGGGACCAGGAGTGTGTCCTCCTGCTCGGCGACGACCAGGGTAACGTCGGCGGTCATCCCGGGCCGCAGTTGGCGCACGGTGTCGAGCACCTTGATGCGCACGGGAAAATAGACGACATTCTGCTCCTCCCTGGCCTTGGGGAATACCTTGACCACCTCGCCAGCGAAGCTCCGTCCGGGCAGGGCGTCCACGGTGATCTCGGCGGGCTGTGTGACTCGGATCTGGGCGATGTCGGCCTCGTCCACCTCGGCCAGGACATACATTTCGGTGATGTCGGCGAGAGTTATGATGGTCGTGCCCTGGGCAAGCGCCGCGGTGCCGGCAGGTACTACGGTACCTTCTTCGACGAGCTTCTCCAGGACCACACCGTCGCGGGGGGCGGCGATGGTGGTATGCTTGAAGCTGTATTCCACGTCGTCGAGCTGGGACTGGGTGCGGCGCAGGTCCGCGGTGGCAGCGCGGATATCCTCGACGCGAGCCGCGTCGCCTAGCCGACCCGACTTAGCTCGACGCAGCGATGCCGCGGCTTGGTCGGCGGCAAGCGAGGCCAGCTCGAGGTCCTCCTCCCGCAGCGTGATCTGCACCCGATTGACTTCTGCGACGGACAGGGACGCCTCGGCCTGCCGTAGGGCGGCCTCGGCGGCCTCCCGATCCTGCCGCTTGAGCTGGACCTGGATGGTGTGGGCCTGGGCTGTTTCCAAACCTGCCTGGGCCTGCTCCAAGGAGGCCCGGGCCTGCTTGATTTCCTCAGGCCGGGCACCCACCTCGAGCAGCGACAGGCTCTGCTGGGCCACCTCGAGTTGGGAGGAAGCACTAGCACGGCTGCGGCGTGAATCTTCCACCGATTGCGGGGAGACGAAGCCTTTGGCCAGCAGCGCTTCCTGGCGCATCAGGGCAGCCTGAGCGTTGTCGGCTGCGGCCTGGGCCTCGCGGACGCGGGCCTGGGCCTGAGCCAGTTCCTGCGGGCGTGCGCCGGCCAGCACAATGGCCAGGTCTTGCTCGGCTCTGGTCAGGGAGGCTTTGGCCTGAACGATCTCGGCTTGAGTCAACGTGGGCTGGGCCTGCTCCTGAGCCTGCGCCTGCTTGAGCCGCGCCTGGGCGGAGGCCAGGCCCGCCTGGGCCTGGACGATATCCTCAGCGTTGGTTACCCGAATCTGGTCGAGTTGAAGTTGGGCCTGACGCAGCCGTGCCCGCGCGGCCTCAAGGCTCGCCTGTGCTTCGGTGATAGATGTCGTCGTCTGCTCAGTCTGGGCCTCGGCGTTGAGATGAGCCTGGGCCAGTCGCGCCTGGGAAGAGTCGGCCTGCGCCCGGGCCTGGTCCACCTTGCTCTGGAGTTCAGTGGGGTCAAGCTGCGCGATAATCTGGCCTGCCTGCACGTAGTCGCCCGGCTCGACATACATCTTGCTGATCTCGCCGCCGCTGCGCGACTTGACTTCCACGGTGGTCAGCGGCTCGAGCAGGCCCGTGGCCGAGACGGTCACGCGCAGTGGGCCCCGTCTGACCTCCACCGTGATCGGTTCCAGCGACTCATCCGGGCTTTTGCCCCGGTGGGTTAGCCACCAGATGCCCAGCCCGATGACGACCACAGCAATTGCGGCGATGATGAGTTGTCGTTTCATTAGCAATAGTCCGCGTCACTCATTTCTTGTACTAGATTGCGCTTGGTGGATCGTCCAGAAACAAACGCACGTCC
>CAYNMY010000316.1:0-3636 GCA_964398275.1 uncultured Armatimonadia bacterium
TCTTGCCCGCCAGGCAGGAAAGTGGGATCTAGTACCGAATCTAACGGTCAGCCCAAAAAGACAAGACACAAGTTGGACAGCGCTCGGGGAGGTCCGCGATGATCGTTGGCATAGTAGTCCTATTCGTCACCATAGTAGCGATGATGGTGGCCGTGCGCATCGGCGGAATCGCGCTGGAGTTGACTGGATTGGAGCCTGCCGTAGCCCGCTTCCAGGCGCTCTCTGCGTTCACGGGCACCGGCTTCACCACCCGGGAGGCGGAGGATGTTATCGGCAACCCCCAGCGGCGGCGTATCGTTTCGGCTCTGATCCTGGTGGGCAGCGCAGGTGTTATTACCGCGATTGCCGGACTGGTGGAAGCCTTTCAGAGTACCTTGCGCATCTTGCGCGAAGACATTGCCAATCCATCGCTGGTGATTGTCCAATTCGCCGGAGCCGCATTGGCTCTGTATCTGCTTTATCGCGTGTTCCTCTGGCCGCGACTGGCCGTGCGTATTGACCAGGCCATCCGCCACCGGCTCCAGCAGCGCATCACATTGACAGCTGCCGAGATTGAGGAGCTACTGCACTCGGCAGAAGGCTGGAGCATCGCCCGGGTCGAAGTGCCTGAAGACTGCCAGTTCGCCGGGCAAACTCTAGCAGCCACTCGACCACGAGATCAGGGAATCCTGGTCATTGCCATCGAACGAGATGGCAAGTTCATTCCCTCCCCCAAAGGTGATGAATCACTATATGTCGGCGACCGGCTGATAGTCTACGGGAAGCTGGCGGAGATACCTCAGCTATTACGCGGCCCGGGCTACCCTTCAGACTCGGCCAATTCCTGACCGGGCATCGGGTCGAAGGCCGTGCGGCTGGTGGCCCAGAACAGGCTCTCGATAAACTGCTCACTGGGAGTAAAGGCCACCCGAAACTGGCGCGGACGATGGGGATTTACGATTACCGGCTGGCCTGGCCCGGCCAGGGCGTGAAAACCCGAGTAGATGAGCTCGTCGTCCCGCGAGGTCTGGCAGATAACTTGAATCTGGTCGAAGGGGACCCACTGCACATTCACCAGCCCGCTCCTCACTTGCAGGTGGGTATCGGTCAGTATATACCGCACGGGTACCCGCCAACCCACAAAGTAGACGGCAACCAGCGCCGCCAGCGCCAGCCACAGGACGCCTTGCCCAATGCCCCCTGGCAAGACCCCTGCGAGCACCAATACGCCCAGGGCCAGGGGCACCGTCACGGCAATAGCCATAATCCTGACCATCGCAATATTAGGAGGGCCTTCTCGGGCTACGACATAGTGTTCCAGCAGCACCGGCCAAACACCTGCCTCGGGGAGTCGGAAGCCTACGTTTCGCCCTCAACAGTCATAACCGCACGGGGAGGAATCGGGCTGCCTCCGTAGAAGCTACCTACAGCTACTGCAAGTGGCGAACCAAACACCGGCTTCGCAGTTGACACAGCTGCGTCTCGTACCGACCACTTGTATTATACCCGCCACCTATCAGGAGGTAACTGGAGAATGAAGTTTTGCATCTGCAACGAAATATTGCAGGACTACTCGCTGGCCGAGCAATTCAATATCGCCGCTGAAATAGGTTTCGACGCCATCGAGATCGCCCCCTTCACAATGGACAACTCGGTGCGCAATATTGGCGAGGACACCCGCCGGCAAATCCGGCAGCTCTCGGAACAGACGGGCGTCGAGGTCGCTGGTATTCACTGGCTGCTGGCCCACACCGAGGGCTATCACGTAACCGATCCCGACCCCGCGGTCCGCGCCCGGACCATTGAGTATATGCAGGACCTGGTCCGGTTCGGCGTGGAGATCGGTGGGCGTATGGAGGTCGTCGGCTCGCCGGAGCAGCGCGACGTCAAATCCGGCGTGACCTACGAGCAGGCGTGGGCATGGTTCAAGGAAGCGATGACCGCCTGCGCTCAGGTACCCGGAGCCGAGAATTTCACCATCTGCATCGAGCCGCTGGCCCCGGTCACGAACAACAACTTCATCATTCAACCCGAGGAGGCCCGCCGCATAGTTCGCGAGATCAATCTGGCCAACGTCAAGGTCATCCTCGACACCTACAGTATGTCGCGCATCGAGGTTGACTTGCCTGCCGAGATTCGTGAGACCGGCGACCTGCTCGGCCACTACCACTGCAACGACTACAACCGCCGTGGGCCCGGCTGGGGCGATACCGATTTCGTGCCGATTATGCGCGCGCTGCTCGATATCAACTTCGCGGGCTACGCCTCCATTGAGGTCTTCGACTTCGAGCCTGACCCCCACGAACATGCCGAACGCAGCCTGGCCACCCTGAAAGAAGCACTGGCAAAAGCGGAGCAGATGTGACCGTTGTCACCAATGAGCAGCGGGGAGGACTTGACAATGCTGGGCTTTGACTATAAATTATAGTCATGTGACTATAATATATAGTCAAAGGGGCTGATGACAATGGGAACAGCCTTGGATATGTTTCTTAGCAACAGTCAGATCAAGGTACTCAAGCTGCTGCTCCTCAACAGGGACCAAGGCTTCTACCAGCGTGAGATCGCCGAACGCAGCGGTCTGCGTCTGCGAGCTGTGCAGCAGGTGCTCGCGCGGCTGGTGGATGGGGGTCTGCTCCTGCGAGAGAAGCGAGGCCGCCAGGTCTACTACCGGGCCAATCCCGCCAGTCCTATCCTGCCCGAACTCACTGCGATATTCGTCAAGACTGTGGGCCTGGCAGACATATTATCCGAGGCCCTCGAAGAGCTGACAGATCAGGTAGAGGTGGCTTTCATCTACGGCTCGTGGGCGCGCGGAGAGAATCGGCCCGAAAGCGACGTAGACCTGTTCGTCATCGGCAGCGCCGGCCCCCGCCCGGTGATATCAGCGCTCAGTGGGCCGATGCTCGAACTCGGTCGTGAACTTAATCCCGTAGTAATGAGCCCAGCAGAACTGGCGCAGCGAATCAGTGACAATAACCACTTCGTGAAGTCGGTGCTGGATGGCCCGAAGATGTACCTCATCGGGGGCGACAATGACCTTAGAAGAATTATCGCGCAAGGAGCTCATTAGACCAGCCTCAACCTCCCGCCGGGAGATCCGCGACCTGTGGGAGCTAGTTGAGCGCGACCTCGTCAGCGCCACCGTGGCTGAATTACCTCTCGATTGGCAGTTTGTCATTTCCTACCACGCGGTACTGCAGCTAGCTACCATTGTGCTGAGATGCGAGGGCTACCGGACGGCGGCCAGTTCTCATCATACCGTGAGCTTCGCTGCGTTGGCAGCAATAGCCGGAGAAGAACTTATTGACCTGGTCCAATACTTTCAGACTTGCCGAGCAAAGCGCAACGTCATCGAATATGATCGAGCCGGCGAGGTCAGCCAGGAAGAAGTTGCCAAGCTGCTCGACGCTGCGAAGCAGCTTAGAAAGTGGGCACTTCATTGGACGAAGACCCAGCATCCGAATTTGGCTCCTGACGTTTGATGGCAACGTTGGCCAGGGGTGGGTGAAGAGATAGACGTGGTAGGCTGCATCTATAATCCACTATTCCAGGAGCACGGTGAGCCCGGGCATCCCGAAAACGGGCGGCGGCTGGCGGCAGTCGTCTCGCATCTGCGCGAATCCGGCCTGTGGGATGAGCTTACTCACCTCAACT
>CAYNMY010000317.1:0-3631 GCA_964398275.1 uncultured Armatimonadia bacterium
CACGCAACCCCTCATCTCGCCGGATTACACGGTCGTGAAAACTCCGCTGCCACAACCTATGCTTACCCATTCTCTTCGCTGCCAGAGTCGCCCGGGTCTTGAATGACCTCACGAAGTTAGGTATATCGCTGCCGCCGATTTGCGCCTGTACGACGATGTGCAGATGGTCAGGCATCAGGCAGTAGCAAAACAAGCGAACCCCACACGCCGCAGCCGCGGCGTGCAAAGTGCTCGTGACAATCCCGGCCAGGTGAGCATCGCGGCGGAAATGCGGTTGAGCCCCGTATGTGCCGATTGTCAGATGCACCGCATACCCAGAATAACCATACACCGAAGAATCCAGTCGCGGACGCCGGTTGATGCGAGTGGGCCTGTCATTCATGTACCGCGAGGTTCTCCTGTCGGCCGTTCAATACAGTGCCGGATTCTCTTCCGGATCCGACTGAGCCAGGAAGGATATCCTGGTTATTATCGGGCGGATGTTGCGAGGACACCAAGCGTCCTCGCAACTTCCGCCCCTACAGACCACAAACCGCGAGACTACGCCCTAAGGCCGTCATCGGCACGGTTCTCGGCATCGTCAGCCAGCGGCTCGCCGGGTGAGTCATCCTCGGCGTGGAGCATTGCCAGACTTCCGAGAACATCGCGGGGCTTGGAGCCTTCGTGGGGCCCAACGATCCCTCTTTGCTCCATCATATCAATCAGCCGGCCCGCGCGGGCGTAGCCGACCTTGAAGCGGCGCTGGAGCATTGATACCGAGGCCTGCTGCTCGCTAATGACGTACTCCACCGCGGCGTTGAACAGTTCGTCACTGGTCTCCATCTCCGCGGAGAAGTCATCTTCGTCAGTGGGTACGTGGGGAATTATCTCAAACTCGGGCTCGCCCTGCTTGCAGAGGTGGCCGACCACCTTGGCGATGTCGTCGCGATTGACGAATGAGCCCTGGAGGCGGCGGGGCTTGGGGGCATCAATTGGCGAATACAGCATATCGCCGGAGCCGATGAGCCGCTCCGCGCCGATGGTGTCCAGGATAGTACGGGAGTCGTGGATTGAAGGGACGGCTAAGGCAATGCGGGAGGGCATATTGGCCTTGATATTGCCGGTGATGATATTCACCGCCGGGCGCTGCGTAGCTACCACCAGATGGATACCCGTGGCGCGCGCGAGCTGGGCGATGCGGCAGATTGAGTACTCGAACTCCGCGCGGGCCTGCATCATCAGGTCGGCCAGCTCATCAATGATGATCACCACGCGGGGCAGGGGCTCGAACTCATCGGCAGCGTGCTGCTTGGGCATCTGAGCCAACTCGTTATACTCGGTGATATTGCTGACGCCCTTGAGCGCGAATTTGTCGTAGCGCTTCTCCATCTCCTCGATCGCCTGCTTCAGTACACTGGCGGCCTGCTTCACACTGTAGACCACCGGTGACATCAGGTGGGGAATACCGTCGTAGATGGCCATTTCCACTCGTTTGGGATCAATGATGATGAATTTGAGCTCGTCCGGGGCATGCCTCATAATCAGGCTCAAGATGACCGAGTGCAGGCAGATGCTCTTGCCTGCGCCGGTCGCGCCGGCGATCAGCAGGTGCGGCATCGGTACCAGGTCGGTCACTATTGCTTCGCCGGCGATGTCACGGCCCAGCGCAATGGGCAGCACGCCCTTATGCTGCTGGAAGGCATCCGACTCCATTATGCCGCGCAGGCTGACCAGCGTTCGGTGCTCGTTGGGCACCTCAATACCGATCGCTGACTTGCCGGGGATCGGCGCTTCGACCCGCACGTCCACCGCCGCCAGGCTCATCGCCAGGTCATCGGCGAGGCGGGTAATCTGGTTGACGCGGATGCCCTTCTCCGGCTCGACCTCATAGCGCGTGAGCACCGGCCCCCGTTCGTAGTGAGTGACCTTGGCGCTGATGCCGAAGCTATCCAGGGTGTCTTCGAGCTTGATGATGCGCTCGGCAGTCTCCTGCTGCATCTCGCTGGTCTGCCTGTCCATACCCTCTTTGCGCAGCAGGGTCAGCGGGGGGTGCAGGAAGCCGGCGGGAGTGCTCATCAGCGTAAGCTGCGGCTTTTCGGGAGCAGCCTTGGATTTGGCTGTCGTCGTTGTGGGATTGTTACGCTGGGGACCCGCGGGCGGCTGGGGCTTCGCTGTCCTTTGCTGCGGCGCGGCGGCAGGTGCCGGCGGCCCCGGGCGGGCCCCCGGGTCTGCGTTATCTTTCAGGTCTACCCGGGAGCTGGCTGAGTCCTCGCTGCGCCGGGGGCGTCGGCGGCGAACCGTCTTTTCGGCACGGGTGCGCAGATCGCGGTCCCGGCGGGGAGATTT
The DNA here is from genome assembly GCA_964398275.1 of uncultured Armatimonadia bacterium. Classification (GTDB taxonomy): domain Bacteria; phylum Armatimonadota; class Zipacnadia; order Zipacnadales; family Zipacnadaceae; genus JALGTD01. The sequence goes on from CAYNMY010000317.1 coordinate 2,326, forward strand.
GCGCCCCAGGGCCTGGCGAGCGTGAGTAGTGCTGTCGGCTACCACCGAGGCAGTGTTTGTGACCAGGTTGCGTATGGAGACACGGGTAATCAATAGCGCGGCGATTACGACAAGTGCCATCACCAGAATGTAACTGCCCCACAGGCCTATTACCTTGATGAATAGCCAGCCAAAAACCGCACCGACGAAGCCGCCGCCGACGCGTACGGCGTCGGGGGCGAAGAAAACTTCCAGGGGAATGAATAACTGGCGCAGAACGATGATTACCATAAACAGCAGGCCCAGTCCGGTGACGGTGCGCATATCCCCGAGGTCGCGTCGCTCCAGCATATACAAGACGCCGAGGACGAACAATATGCCGGGGATAAGATAAGCGCCGACGCCGAAGGCCAGAAGTAACCCCTGGGAGACTATGCGCGGCAGAACTCCAGTGTCGTGGTGCCCGTAGATAAGACTGACCAGTATGACTGCACCCAGTGCGGCGAGGCTGATGCCAATTATGTCGCGCTTCAGCCGGTCATCGTGCCGATCACGTGCCATCCCTGTCACCCTCCGAGTCTTCGAAGTAGTCTGCATCGTCAGGCGGGTGAGTATCCCCTAGCCCGCTGGCTAGTGCAGTCATTATAGCACAAATGTCGGCTGCACGGAAGGGTGTACCTGGCCCAGTCGGCGTGCTGTTGACAGTGGGGTGGGCCAAAGGTACACTGAGCCTCAAGGCCCGGGACCGTCCAGTAGCTCGCACTCAGGGAGTCAACCAGTGCGCGTCAGCCTGTTTGATTACGATCTGCCGGCGGAATTGATCGCCCAGTATGCTCTGGAAGAGCGCTCCGCCTCCCGGATGTTGGTGCTGGAGCGGGATAGCGGCAGCATCGCGCACCGCCAGTTCACCGACCTGCCCCAGTACCTGGCGGCGGGCGACTGCTTGGTGATAAACGATACCCGGGTGATCCCGGCCCGCCTGCTCGGCCACCGCGCCACCGGCGGCGAAGCCGAGCTGCTGCTCCTGCGCCCAGTCAGCGACGGCCAGTGGGAGGCGCTGGCTCGGCCGGCCCGCCGCCTACGCACGGGGGAGACGATCAGCTTCGGTGGGCAGATCAGCGCGACGGTGGTGGCGGAACGGCCCGCAGGGGTGCGCGTGGTGCGGCTGGAGTGCGCCGGCGACCTGATGGCCGCACTGGACCGGGTCGGCCAGACGCCGCTGCCGCCCTACATCCGCCGCGACCAGAACCCCCCGGGAGAGTCGTCGCCGGCACAGGTGGCTCAGGAACGACAGGACCGCGAGCGCTATCAGACGGTCTATGCCCGG